>JAGRFX010000218.1 GCA_020445805.1 Rhodocyclaceae bacterium | reverse complement strand
GAGGCGCCGATGCCCATGATCGAGGTGGCGACCACGTGGGTGGTCGACACCGGCGCGCCGATCATCGAGGCAGCGAAGACCACCCCGCCCGAGGCCAGCTGGGAATTCAGCGCGTGCAGCGGCCGGACCCGGTAGATGGCGAATCCCAGGGTCCGCACGATGCGCCATCCGCCGGAGAGGGTGCCCAGGGTCATGGCGGTGGCGCAGGCCAGCATGACCCAGGTCGGCACCGCAAAGGTGTCGATGCGACCGCCCAGCACCAGGGCCAGGGTGAGGATGCCCATGCTCTTCTGGGCGTCGTTGGCGCCGTGGGAGAAGGCCAGCGCCGCCGCCGTCGCGTACTGGGCCTTGCGCAGGTGGCGGTTGAGCGTGGGGCGGGCGGCCCGGAAGACCAGGCCGCTCAGGCGGTGAATCAGGTAGCCGGCCGCAAAGCCGACCAGGGGCGACAGGACGAGGGCCAGGATGACCTTGGTGACGCCGGTCAGGTGACCGCGGCCGAAGAGTTCGGTGAAGCCCCACACCACGTGGTCCTGGCCCGCCGCCATGACCACGGCCCCGATCAGCCCGCCGACCAGGGCGTGGGAGGACGACGAGGGGATGCCCCGCCACCAGGTGAGGAGGTTCCAGACGATGGCGCCGCTGAGGCCCGAGAGCACCACCACGAGCGAGAAGGCGGCCGGCAGATCCTCCAGGTGCACGAACTTGCCGATGGTGTTGGCGACCGCCGTGCCACCGAGGACCGGGCCGAGAAACTCGAACACGCCGACGATCAGGACCGCCTGGACGGGCTGCATCGCGCGCGAGGCGATGACCGTGGCGACAATGTTGGCCGCGTCGTGAAACCCGTTGGTGTAGTCGAAAAGCAGGACGACCACGACCGCGAGTACGACCAATACCGTGAGCGTCTCCATGCCCTCCCCTGCTGTCAGAGCGGCCCGCGCTGCGGGGCGCGGGATCTTATTGTCGTCATACGTTACCACGCCCTCGTCGGGGTTCATCCCCGGGCGCGTGAATCAGCCGCCGCCATCCATGGCTGCGTCCCGCCGTCTCCGGAGGCCCTCGGGCATGGTCAGGGTGTCCATGTCCCAGTCTTCCATCGTCAGGACATCGATCAGGCAGATCTCGAATTCCGAGTAGGCGCGCTCTGCGCTCAGCATGATGCGCGCATGAACGCCCAGGTCGGCTTCCCGTTCGCTCTGGCACGATCGCTGGTATTTGTAGAGCTCCTGCAGGTCGAGCAGTGCGCGTGCGATCTGGGCGGGGCAGGCGCACTGGTAGAACATGGCCTCTTCGATGATGCGGGTGAGCTGATCGGTGCTCAAGCGCGAGGCGGGAAAGGTGTTGGCGCTGTTTGACATGGCGACAGCTCCGGCGGGTGTCAGCCATGACTTTAGGCGCGGGCGTGCCCTTGGCACAATGGGATCCCGTCACTGAGGGGCCAGGCATGCGAATTGGGGTGGATCTGGGCGGGACCAAGATCGAGGCCGTCGTCCTCGATGGGGACGGCGCGACGCGCTTTCGGGCACGGGTCGGTACGCCCCAGGGCGATTACCGCGGTACCCTGGCAGCCGTCGCCGGCCTGGTGGGCGCTGCCGAGCAGGCCGTGGGGGTCCGCTGCAGCGTCGGGGTCGGCACGCCCGGAGCGCCCTCGCGGGTGGATGGGCGTATCCGCAACGCCAACTCCACCTGCCTCAACGGCCAGCCCCTGCGGGAGGATCTGGCGGTGGTGCTGGAGCGGCCCGTGCGGATCGCCAACGACGCCAACTGCCTGGCCCTGTCCGAGGCTGTCGATGGCGCCGCGGCCGGTGCCGACGTGGTGTTCGCCGTGATCCTCGGCACCGGCGTGGGGGGCGGGATCGCGGTGTGCCGGCAGGTCCTGGAGGGGCCCAACGGCATCGCCGGGGAATGGGGCCACAACGCGCTGCCCCTGCCCGACGCCGAGGACCTGCCCCTGCCGCCCTGCTATTGCGGACGGCAGGGCTGCGTGGAGGCCTACCTCTCGGGGCCTGCGATGGCGCGAGACCACGCGTTGCACGCCGGCGCTTCCATCGATGCCGCTGCGATTGCGCAGGCGGCGGCCCTGGGCGATTCCGCCTGCGAGGCGACGCTGTCGCGCTACGAGCGGCGGCTGGCGCGCTCGCTGGCGGTCGTCATCAACATCCTGGATCCGGACGTGATCGTCCTGGGCGGTGGCCTGTCGAACATCGAGCGGCTGTACCGGACGGTGCCGGCCCTGTGGACGCCGCATGTCTTCTCGGATCGGGTGGATACCCGCCTGGTGCGCAACCGGCACGGGGATTCGTCAGGTGTGCGCGGTGCGGCCTGGCTGTGGGGATCCGGCGAGGCCTGAGGGGCGCTTCAGACCTCCATCGGGTCCACATCGATGCGCCAGCGCAGCTCGCGGCTGGCGGGTAGCCGGTAGAGCGCCGCGACCCACTGCTTCAGGAAGGCCTGCAGGACGCCCCGCTGGAGCGATTCGACCAGCAGCTGGGCGCGTTCGCGGCGGGCCAGGCGCACCAGGCGCATCGGGACCGGGTCGTAGAGCTGCAGGGCCGGATGGGCGAGCGCCTGGGCTTCCTCCACGGCGCGGCCGAGAAAGGCCAGGGCTTCCGGCAGGGTCGGGGCGTCGGCGCGCAACATGGCCTGATAGGCGAAGGGCGGGAAGCCCGCGCGGCGGCGCTCGTCGAGGGCCAGGGCGCAGAAGCGGGGGTAGTCGTGGCGCACCAGGCAGGCGAAGAGCGGATGGTCGGGGAACTCGGTCTGCACCAGCACCTCGCCCGGCAGCTCGGCCCGACCGGCGCGACCGCCCACCTGCATGAGCTGCTGGAAGAGGCGTTCGGGGGCGCGGAAATCTGCCGCGTGCAGCGAGGCGTCGGCGCCGATCACGCCCACCAGGGTGAGCCGCGGGAAGTCGTGTCCCTTGGCCATCATCTGGGTCCCGACGAGGATGTCCGCCTCCCCCGCCGCGATGCGCGCCAGCAGGGTTTCCCACTGGGGCCTCGTGCGCACCGCGTCCCGGTCGATGCGCAGGATGCGGGCCGCGGGGAAGAGCTCGCCGAGGCGCTCCTCGATGCGCTGGGTGCCGCGGCCGAAGGCGTGGATGTCCTGGTTGCCGCACTTTGGGCAGGCACGGGGGATGGGGCCGTCGGCGCCACAATGGTGGCAGCGCATGCGGCCCTCGGCCAGGTGGACCACGCGGTTGGCCGAGCAATGGTCGCAGGCGCTGACCCAGCCGCAGGCGGTGCAGCTGAGGACCGGGGCGTAGCCGCGCCGGTTGAGGAAGACCAGGGTCTGTTCGGCGCGGGCCAGGCGCTTGCGGATCGCCTCCACAAGCTGGGGGCTGAGCCCCTGGTCGAGCTTGTCGAGCCGGGTGTCGATGCGGCGCACGGCGGGCAGCGACGCAGCCAGCGCCCGCTCGTCCAGCGCAAGGCGGGTGTAACGTCCGTCGAGGGCGTGCTGCCAGCTCTCCAGCGAGGGTGTGGCCGAGCCCAGCACCAGCGGAACGTCGCGCTGCCTCGCACGCCAGACGGCGAGGTCGCGTGCGGAATAGCGTACGCCCTCGAGCTGGGCGTAGGACGGGTCGTGTTCCTCATCGACCAGGATCAGGCCCAGGCGAGGCATGGGGGTGAACACGGCCAGCCGCGTCCCCAGCACGATGTCGGCGGCGCCGCTCATGGCCTGGATGAAGCCGGTCGAGCGCACGCCGTCGGACTGGGCCGAGTGCAGCGCCACCACGCTGGCGGCCGGGAAGCGCGAGCGGACCCGGGACTCGAGCTGGGGGGTGAGCGCGATCTCGGGCACCAGGAACAGGACCTGGGCACCCCGCGCCAGCTGCCGGCGGGCCAGCTGCAGGTAGACCTCGGTCTTGCCGCTGCCGGTCACGCCGTGGAGCAGCCAGCTCCGGTAGCCCTGCCCGCCCTCATCGATGGCCCGCAGCGCCGCCGCCTGGCCGGTGGTTGGCTCGCGCTCGTCCGAGACCCGGGCCGGATCACGCTCCGCCAGGGGGCCGATCCAGCCTCGCCGGAGGGCGTCGGTGATGGGCCCCGGGCCGTCGAACTGCGCCCGCAGGATCGAACGGCGTGCCGGTCCGTGGGTGGCAAGCCAACTGACCGCAGCCAGCGCCTTGCGTGCCCTGTGCCCGACTGCCAGGGCCTCGCGGCCGGACCCGGTGGCTTCGAGCAGGGGGTCGGCGTCGCGATCGTCGATGCCGTCGGCCCGGCGCAGGCCCGGCGGCAGGGCCAGGTGGATCACCTCGCCGATCGGGGCATGGTAGTAGCGGGCCACGAAGGCCACCATTTCGAGCCAGTCGGGCGGCAGGGGCTGGACGTCGTCGAGGATGGCATCCACTGGGCGCAGGCGATGGGACTCGACGCTGGCTTCGGTGACGATCTCGAGGATGACACCGTTATGGAATCCGCGACCGAAGGGGACGCGCACACACCGTCCCACATCCCCTGTGGATGCATTTTCCGCCACATAATCAAATGCTTGTGGAAGGGGTACGGGAAGGGCCACGCGGACGATCGGCATGTTGCAGTGGCGCGTAATCTAGAAAAACCTATTTGGAACAGTGGGTTGCATGCGTAAATTCATGCGATGTCGGACAAAGGGAATGCAATCGCGTGCAATAAAACCGTAATCCCTGATTCTCCACAGATCCTGTGGATAACTGTGTGGGAAACCGTGTAGGAGGCTCGGGTTTCCCTACCGGTGGCGGGGGAGAAAGTCCATCGCCTCAAAAATAAGCAGCGCAAAAACGTTGTTAAAACAGTGACTTGGGATATCTGTCCATAAACTGGCCAAAAGTCGTATGCGTGTGGGTCTGACCCGGTCCGATGTGCATAAGTCAACTCCCCGCGAGCAATTTTTTTGCTTGACCTCGCCGGCTCCGGGTGAACCGACCGAACAAAAAAACGGGCCGGTCACTGGCCGGCCCGTTGGTTCCCCTGCCCGCCCGGCCTAGCGTTCCGAACGGATCTTGCGGCTGTGGGCGTGCACGGTGTCGACGAGGACGGTGACGTTCTCGGGCGGCGTGAATTGCGAAATCCCGTGCCCCAGGTTGAAGACATGGCCGGCGTGATTGCCGAAGCTGTCGAGCACGCGGCGGGCCTCCTCGGCCACGGCCTCGGGGGTGCCGAACAGCACCGCCGGATCCAGGTTGCCCTGCAGGGCGACCCGATCCCCCACCAGGGCGCGGGCCCGGCCGATATCCATGGTCCAGTCGAGGCCGACCGCGTCGTAGCCGGCGCTGGCGATGTCGTCCAGCCACAGGCCACCGCCCTTGGTGAACACGATGCAGGGGACCTGGCGTCCCTCGCGCTCGCGGATCAGGCCGGCGGCGATCTGCTGCAGGTAGCGCAGGGAGAACTCGCGGTAGGCATTGTGCGACAGCACCCCGCCCCAGGAGTCGAACACCATCACCGCCTGGGCGCCAGCCTCGATCTGGGCATTGAGGTAGGCGACCACGGCGTTCGCCGTGACCTCGAGGATGCGGTGCATCTGCTCCGGCTGCGAGTACATCAGCGACTTGACCTTGCGGTAGTCGCTGGAGCTGCCGCCCTCGACCATGTAGCAGGACAGCGTCCAGGGGCTGCCCGAGAAGCCGATCAGCGGAACCCGGCCATCGAGGGCGCGGCGGATCTCGCTGACGGCGTCCATGACGTACTGGAGCTCACCGTGGGGATCCGGCACCGCCAGGCGCGCGATGTCCGCCGCGTCCTTGAGCGGGCGTTCGAATTTCGGACCTTCGCCTTCCGCGAAGTACAGGCCCAGGCCCATCGCGTCGGGGACCGTGAGGATGTCCGAGAACAGGATGGCGGCGTCCAGGTCGTAGCGCTCGAGCGGCTGGAGCGTGACCTCGCAGGCCATCGTGGGGCTCTTGCACAGGTCGAGGAAGCTGCCTGCGCGCTTGCGCGTGGCACAGTACTCGGGCAGATAGCGACCGGCCTGACGCATCAGCCACAGCGGCGTGTAGTCGGTGGGCTGGCGCATCAGTGCGCGCAGGAAGGTGTCGTTGCGGAGCTGGGTCACGGTGGGCTTACCTGGTTGCCGGCCGTCGCGGCCGAATCCCGCGATTATCGCGTTTTTCGGCGCAGCCCGCAGCCCGCGCGGCCGCAAACCATGACCGCGGTCTACTTGCGCCAGAAGGCGGGGGTCAGGACCACCAGCAGGGTGAAGATTTCCAGGCGGCCCAGCAGCATGGCGACGGTGCAGACCCAGGTGGCGAAGTCGGACAGCACCGAGTAGTTGGAGGCCGGTCCGACCCCCGAGAGGCCCGGGCCCGTGTTGTTGAGGCAGGCCACGACGGCCGAGAAGGCCGTGACCAGCTCGACGCCGCTGGCCGAAAGCACCAGCGTCAGGGTGACGATGCTGACCATGTAGATGAAGGAGAAGCCGAGCACCGCGTGAAGGATGTGGTCGGGAATCTGCTGGTCGCCCAGGCGCACGGGCAGCACGGCATTGGGGTGGATGGCGCGGGCCAGCTCCCGGTAGACCTGCTTGTAGAGAATGATGGCGCGCATCAGCTTGATGCCGCCGCCGGTGGAGCCCGAACAGGCGATGAAGCTGCCCAGGAAGAGGATCCAGATCTGGGCGAACATGGGCCAGAAGGTGTAGTCCGACGTGGCGAAGCCCAGCGAGGTCGCCAGCGAGATCGAATGGAAGGCCACGTAGCGCAGGGTCTGCCAGAAGTCGCCGTAGGCGTTGTGGGGCATCAGGTAGAGGGTGATCAGCAGGATGCTGGCCGCCAGCACGCCGAAGTAGAACGGCAGCTCGCGATCATGGCGGTAGGGCTTGACCGAGCGCTGGTAGAGCGCCATGAAATGGGTGGCATAGTTGATCCCGGAGAGGAGGGCAAAGCCCATCACCACCAGCTCGATGTCGAGGCTGTTGTAATGGCCGATGCTGGCGTCCTTGCTCGAAAAACCCCCCAGGCCCATGATCGAGAAGGCGTGCATGAGGGAGTCCCACACGTCCATGCCGACCAGGTGCAGCGAGGCCCAGCAGGCCAGCGTGAACACCAGGTACACCAGCCACAGGCCCTTGGCGGTCTCGGCGATACGGGGCGTCAGGCTGGCGTCCTTCATGGGGGTCGGCGTTTCGGCCTTGAAGATCTGGCGTCCCCCGATGCCGAGCAGCGGGAGAATCGCCACCACCAGCACGATCACGCCCATGCCGCCGATCCAGTGCAT
>JAGRFX010000217.1 GCA_020445805.1 Rhodocyclaceae bacterium | reverse complement strand
GTGTGCGCTTCTCGGCAAAGGCGTCGATGCCTTCCTGCCAGTCGCGGGTGGTGCCGACGAACATCATGCCCTCGAGTTCGGCGGTCAGGCAGGCGTCGAGGGTGCGCTCGGCGGAGCGGTTGAGCTGGGCTTTGGCGAGCTCCATCGAGAAGGGGGCCTTGCCGGCGATGCGCAGGGCGAAGGCGCGTGCCGCCTCGACGAAGCCCTCGGCCGGCAGGACCCGATTGGCGAGCCCGATGCGGACGGCCTCCTCGCCCCCGACGCGCTCGCCCAGGAAGACCAGCTCGCGGGCCTTGGCGAGCCCCACCAGGCGCGGCAGCAGCCAGGTCACGCCGCCGCCCAGGAAGTTGCCGATGCTGATCTCCGGCAGTCCGATCTGGGCGTTGTCGGCCATCAGCAGGAAGTCCGAGGCCAGGGCCAGCTCGGCGCCGGCCCCCAGCGCAAAGCCGTTCACCGCGGCCACCACCGGCTTCTTCAGCTCCAGCAGCCGCTTGCAGACAATCTGCTCGCCCTGCAGGTACTGGCGGCGGTCGAAGGCCGTGCGGCCGGCCTTGTGCTCCTTCAGGTCGGCGCCGACACAGAAGGCGCGCCCTTCGCCGGTGATCAGCACCACCCGCGAGTTCCGGTCAGCCTCGGCTTCGCTAAGGGCGGCGTTGAACTCGGCATACAGCTGCTCGGTGACGGCGTTCAGGCGGTGGGGCCGGTTGAAGCGGATTTCCGCGACGCCCTCGACGACGTCGAACAGGATGGTTTCATAGTTCATGGGCGCGTCTCCTCGGAATGTTTGTAGGAATGTTAGCCCACTGGGGCCAGGGTGCCCGTCCGGGCGGGCAGCGGCGTGCAAACGAAAAGGGGCCAGCCCGAAGGCTGGCCCTGCGTCGAGCGGCCGCGCCAGGCGTCAGCGACCGGCCACGGTCCCGTCGCGGCGCAGGTCGCCACCGCCGATCAGGGTGTAGTCGTTGCGGTCGTTGCCGTGGCCCCGGTTGCGGCCCCGTCCGCGGTGGTTGTCGTCGTCCTCGTCATACACCACGTGGATGATCGACAGCCCGCTCTGCTGGGCAATGACGCTGACCACATGCCCTTTGTCCTCCAGGGCGGCCTTGAGGGCATCCACGTCATAGTCGAGGGTCACGCCCGGGATCGGGGTCTCGAGATCGGTGGTGCGGGTGTTGCGGTTCATATAGTGGGGCACGTTGATGGACTGCTGCGGGTCGAGGCCGAAGTCGATGTGGTTCACGATCGACTGGGCCGTGTAGCCGATGATCCGCGAGCCGCCCGGCGAGCCCGTCACCAGCTCGACGCGGCCCTGGTCGTCGAAGACGATGCTCGGCGACATCGAGCTGCGCGGTCGCTTGTTGGGCTGGACCCGGTTGGCGATCGGGGTGCCGTTGCCATCGGCGGCGGCAAACGAGAAGTCGGTCAGCTCGTTGTTGAGCACGAAGCCGCGCACCATCACGCCGTTGCCGAAGGAGCTCTCCACCGTGGTCGTCATGGACAGGGCATTGCCATAGCGGTCGACGATCGAGATGTGGCTGGTGCCGGTCACCTTCACGGTCGGGTCGGGGGCCGCGGGGTCGAAATTGCCCGGCGGCACGCCCGCGTCCGCGGTGCCCATGTCGCTGTCGGTGATCAGCGCGGCCCGGTCGGCGAGATAGAGCTTGTCGAGCATGCCGGCGGCCGGCACCGTGACGAAGTCGGTGTCCCCCACGTACAGGTTGCGGTCCGCAAAGGCGAGCCGCCCGGCCTCGGCGAAGAGGTGCACGTTCTCCACGTCGAGCGGGTCGCCGCTCAGCGTGAAGTGCTCGAGGATGCCGAGGATCTGACCCACCGCGAGGCCGCCCGAGGACGGGGGGCCCATGCCGCAGACATCGCGTCCGCGGTAGTTGATGCAGACCGGTGGCCGCTCGATGACCTGGTAATTCGCCAGGTCATCGACGGTCATGTCACCCGGAATGGCCAGGTCGCCCTGGACCGCCGCGGCGATGTCCGCCGCGATCGGGCCGTGGTAGAAGGCGTCGGCACCGCCGCTGCGCAGGGCCTTGAGGGTGCGCGCATAGGGCCGGTTGACCATCTGGGTGCCGGCCGCCTTGGCGGTGCAGTCCGGATTGGCGAAATACTCGAAGGCGACCGGGTCGCGGAAGAAGAGACGGTTTTCGCAGGATGGGTTGAGGGCGAGGAGGCTCGCCACCTGCTCGGCGGTGCGTGCGGTCAACTCGAAGCCTCCCTCGGCCAGGCTGATGGCGGGCTGCAGCAGGCGCGGCCAGGGCAGCTTGCCGTAGCGATCATGGACCACCTCCATGACCCGGGGCGTACCCGGCACGCCGGCCGACAGGCCACTCTGCCAGGCCGTCGTGAAGCCCAGGCCGGCGAAGCGGTCTTCGGTGGCCGCTGCGGGGGCTTTCTCGCGGGCGTCGAAGGTGGTCGTGATGCCGGTGGCGGCGTCGTAATAGACCACGAAGGCGCCGCCGCCGAGGCCGCTCGACTGGGGCTCGACCAGGCCCAGCACGGCCTGGGCGGCCACCATCGCGTCGGCAGCCGTGCCGCCGTTCTGGAGAATCTTCGCGCCGGCCAGGCTGGCCAGCGGGTTGGCGGTGACGATCATCTCGCGCTGCGTGACGACCGCTTCGGGGAGCGACTGGGACCAGGCGACGGGCGCGACCTGAAGGGTTGTTGCGGCGATGACCGCCAGGGTGAGCCTGCGCTGACAGGGTGGGGGGGCGAGACGGCGCAACGCCGAGAGTGCGTCGAACATGGACAACCTCCTTGCTGGGTGGGAGATGGGGCCTTTCCGGCTTCTATTCGGAAACGCTAGCCGACCCCGGAGGGCTTGTCCATGTGCGCTGCGGCGTAGCGCCGTTGTCCCGGGGAGCGAAGCAGCATGCAATCGTGATGATTTCGGGAGGATTCGGGCGGGGTGCCGGCGGGACCATCGCATCACCGGCACGACCGGCCATGACCCCACTATTTCCTGGAGAACACGATGACTTCCCGCACCCTGCGACACACCACCGCCAGCGTCCTGCTGGCGGCCGGCAGCCTGGTGGCTGCGGCCCTGCCGGCCACGGCAGACGCCCACGGCTTCAAGCATGCCTTCGATCGCCCCGACCAGGGTGGCCTGGTCTATGTGATGACCAATGCCGCCGATGGCAACGCGATCCTGGTCTATCAGCGCGACCACCGGGGACGCCTGAGGGCGCTGCCGGGTGCCACGGTGCCCACCGGCGGCCTCGGCGGCAGCGACAATGCCGCGGTCGATCCGCTCGGCTCGCAGAACGCCCTCGTCTATGCGCCCGAGCAGGAACTGCTGGTGGCGGTCAATGCCGGCGACAACACGGTGTCGGTGTTCGATGCCAGCGCCCGCGGCCCCCGGCCGCGCCTGCTGCAGGTGGCCGATTCGGGGGGATTCATCCCGGTGAGCGTGGCGGTCAATGACGACCTGCTGTACGTGCTGAACGCGGGCGGCAGCGGCGTGGTATCCAGCTTCCGGATCGGCAGCGACGGGCAGCTCGAGCTGCTGGGCCAGTACGAACTGGGGCTCGCCAACGCCACCTCGATCCCGTTCAACAACATCCTGGCCCCGGGCCAGGTCGGGGTGGACCGGCTGGCACGGCGCCTGATCGTGACCCACGCGGGCGGCGGCGAGGTGCTGGCCATCGATCTCGACGAGGCCGGTGTCCCCAGCGGTTCGATCCAGCACACGCCGGCGCCGGGCGTGGTGCCGTTCTCGTTCGGCGTCACCGGGCACGGGTCGATCCTGGTCACCGAAGCGGGCAGCGGGTCGCTCTCGGCCTTCGATGCCACGCCGGCCGGCATGCCGCTGGAACTCACGGCCGCGTCGGTCGCCAATGGCCAGGCGGCCAGCTGCTGGGTGGTGGTCCATGACGGGGGCTTCGCCTTCGTCAGCAACACCGGCTCCAACACCCTGTCGAGCTACCTGTACTCGCGCCACGGTGCCCTGGTCACGCTGGCGCCCGTCGCGGCCACGACCGGTGGCGCACCGACCGACCTGACCCTGGCCGGCGACCAGCACTTTGTCTACACCCTGGACGCCGCCGGCGGCACGATCTCGGGCTTCCGGGTCGATGGCGAGTCGGGCGGGCTGGCCGCGGTCTGGACCCAGTCCGGCCTGCCGGCAGGGGCCGGCGTGCAGGGGATCGCCGCGCGCGATTTCTGAGCCCGGGTGGTGCGCCGGGGTGTATTCGGAGGTCCGGATACACCCCGGTTTCAATTGGGGCAAATGACCCGTAATCGGGGCAATTTCGTCCCCACAGTTCCCCACTCACCCCCGCAGGCGCGCCCGCAACCGGGCCCCGACTGCGCATGGTTGTCCGGTAGACAAGGCGCGCCCTGCCTGGGGGAAACCTTCCCACTGCCGTGTGGCATGTCGCTCCCCAACGACAGCGCCCCGGGGCTGGTACGCCGCTTGCTTATAGAGGATTGGCTGGAGTCCCAACGTGGCAGTGCAGTACAAGATCACCAAGGACTTTTTGCGGACCACGCCCTGGGTGGTCGAGCAGAGAGAAACGGCCCCGATCAATGCTTTTTGCCCGTATTGGGGAGACCTGAAATGAACAAGATGTCAGTCGTGAATTCACTGGGTCGGTCGGCCACTCGGCTGGCCTGCCTGCTGGCGGCGCTACCGGTGCTGGCGCACGCCGCAATCGTTGAAATGGACGCCCGCGACTTCCGCACGGCCACGTCCTCGACGGTCCTCGCGGTCGAAGATTTCGAGGGCCTCGCAGCGGGTCCGGTCGAATCGCCGGTGCCGCTGGTCAATGGCCTGATCTACAGTTCCGCGGCGCCGTGGGTTTTCGCGCCGGCGCCGGGCTACACCTCGCTGACCGGTGACACGCCGCTGTCGGCGCCCCGCACCTTCATCGTGACCGAACCCGGCATCAACGCCTTCTCGGTCGATCTGTTCGTCCAGAAGGACGACGAATACGACGTCACGGTCACGACGGCGAAGGGCAGCACCCTGCGCATCGCCGCACGCCGCGGCGACAAGTTCGAATCCTTCTTCGGGATCGTGGTGTCGAACGACACGATCCAGAGCGTCACCTTCACTGCGGTCGGTGGATCGGCGGGTCCGGGCACGGATGGCGCCGGGGTCGGCAACTACACTTTCGACAATGTCACCGTCGGCACCGTGGTTCCGACCACCAGCACGTCCGGCAAGAAGGGCAAGAATCGCTGAGCGAAACCAACTCCAGTCTGCTTTTCCTCCCCTGGGGCGGTCGACAGCAAGCGGCCGCCTTCTTTTTGTCTGCGATGTCTACTGGCCCGGCACGGACCAGTCGAGCCGCAGGATGCGGTCGTTGTAGGTATCGACCACCCACAGTCGGCCGTCCTGCACCAGCACGGCCTCGGGTTGGCGATAGGCGTCGGCCGCCCGCCCGGGCTGGCCGCTGCCAAGTACGGCCCGAAGCGCCAGGGCGGTGCTCATCCACAGCAGGCGATGGTTGTACTCATCGGCGAGCCACAGCCCGTCGCCCACAAGAACCAGGTACTTGGGTTCATTGAGGGCCAGCGCCGGGTCGCTGATCGCACGCAGTTGCAGGTCAGGGCCGAGCACCTGAATCCGGTGGTTGCCCGAATCCACCACATAGAGTGAGCCATCGGGGGCGGCATCCACATCATGGGGACGGATGAACTGGAGGGGGCCACTGCCATAGGCGCCGATCTCCCGTTCGAGCCGTCCGTCGCGGAACACCGACAGCGAGCCGCCGCCGGTCTGGGTGGCCGCCACCCGGCCATCGGGCAGCACCGCCACGCCTTCGGGTGCGTTCAGCCCGCCCAGCTCGCCCACCAGGCGGCCGCGGGCGCCGTCCACCGCATAGATCGCGATCCGGCCATGGCCGGTGTCGGCCACCAGCAGGCGTCCGGCCCCATCGAACTCGGCATCGTGGGGATAGGCGAGCTCGCCCTCGCCGATATGGCCGAGGGTCTCGAGGCTGTTGGCATCGAGCACGCTGATCCGGCTGTTGGCCATGTCGGTCAGGTAGATGAGGCGGCCGTCGGGCGAAAAGCTGCCGTCATGGGGGCGCGAGAGCCCTTCGGCCTGCTCGGCCTGCTGGACGACGACGACGCTCGGCGCGGCCCAGGGGGCCAGGCTGAAGGCGAGGCCGAAGCAGAACGGCAGTACATGCGTGACAGGCCGCATCAGAGATCTCCTGAGAATCAGGGCGGTGCAATAACACCAAGCCAGCGGGGTTCGTCCGTCCCGTTCAGGGCGAACAGGCTGCCGCCACCGGAGGGGGTGGCGCGGTCCGTGAGGGCACTGATCGTGACCTGATGGGTGACCAGGACCAGGGGCGGGCCGTCGACGGGCTGGTCCGCCAGGAAGGCGCGCAGGGCCTGCAGCCGGTCCTGGCGTTGGTCGCTGCGCTGGTAGAAGGAATTGAGTGCCGGCAAGGCCTCGACCGGGCCGATGTCGAGGAGGCGCGCGGTTTCGAGGCAGCGGCACCACTGGCTCGAAAACACACGGGCCCGGTGGATGCCGGCGGCACGCAGGCGGGCCCCCAGGGTACCTGCCTGGGCGCGGCCGCCCTCGTCCAGGTTGCGCTGGGTGCCGCAGTCGTCGATCCGGAATTCCGGCGGATCGCCGAAGCCCGGCGCGCTGGCGTGCCGAAGTACCAGCACCCGGCCCGGCACGGCCAGCTCGGCGAGGGCAACCGACCCGTCGGCGCAGGCGGCGCCGGCCAGCATGGCGAAGAGCATGCCCAGCAGGCGATGTCGCACGCGACGGTCTCCACGAATGACCCGATGCCCCGGGGCCGATACCGGGTCAGAGATCCGTGACGGGTCACGGTTCCAGGCTGACGCCATCAGCCGACCGAAGGCGGGCGGGGCAGTCGGGCGCCCCGGATGGGGCGTTCGCGGGGCCGGGGGCAGCGGCTAGAATGGAGGCTGTTCGACGAAGACGTGGATTGCCATGCGCATCACCCTGGTTCAGCCGGCTGGCTTCAACTTCGTTCCGGGCCAGCCCGACATCACGGGGCTGGCGAACCGCCTGCCGCCGATCGGCGTGCTCTCCCTCGCCGCCTGGCTCGAGCGCCACGGGCACCAGGTCAGCGTCATCGACTGCCTCGGTCCGAAGGCGCCGGTGGGACCCGCGGCCAATGCCGAGGCCATCCTCGCGACGCGGCCGGAGCTGGTGGGCTTCTCGCCGACCACCTCGGGCTTCATGGATGCGCTCGACATGGCCGAGATCGTC
>JAGRFX010000216.1 GCA_020445805.1 Rhodocyclaceae bacterium | reverse complement strand
TGCGATCGCGCGATCGACTCAAGCTGCCTGCGGTCCTCCGCCGTAACCGTCAAGTCGACCGCAGGCCTTCCCATCGATGTGCGCTCCCGGTGACAAGCATGCCGCTTGGACTACGAACATCATGGAAAGACACATACGGGACACGACACTAGCGCATCGTCACGAATTCCTCGGCGCTGGTCGGGTGGATGGCAACGGTGTCGTCGAAATCGCGCTTGGTCGCGCCCATCTTCATTGCCACCGCGAAGCCCTGCAGCATCTCGTCGGCACCCGCACCGAGCACGTGGCAACCGACGATCCGCTCTTCCGGTCCGGCGCAGATCAGCTTCATCTCGGCGCGCGGCTTGCGCGTGGTCAGGGCGTGATACATCGGCACGAAGCCGGATGTATAGACCTTGATCGAATCGCCGTGCTGCGCCCGCGCCTCGGGCTCCGTGAGGCCCACGGTACCGATCGGCGGATGGCTGAAAATCACCGTCGGAATGTTGCGGTAATCGAGATGGCGGTCGGTCATGCCGCCGAACACCCGATCCGCGAGCCGGCGGCCGGCGGCAATCGCGACCGGTGTCAGAGCGGCCTGGCCGGTGACGTCGCCGATCGCGTAGACCTGCGGCAGGTTGGTCGCCTGGAAACGATCGACCGGGATGTAGCCCCGCGCATCCGTACGTACGCCCGCCGCGTCCAGCCCGAGACCAGCCGTGTTCGGATCGCGGCCGATCGCCCAGAGCACCGTATCAAACGGCCCGAGCAGGCGGCCGTCCGCACATTCGAGCCGCAGCGTGGCATCGCCGCTGTCCCGGTGCACGGCCTTCGGCACGGCGTGGTCGGCGAAGGCCACGCCTTCGTCGCGCATGACTTTCATCAAGCCGTCGGACAGCATCGGGTCGAAATGGCGCAACACGCGATCCTGGCGCAATACCAGGGTGGTCTCGGTCCCGAGAGCGGCGAATACGCCACCGAGTTCCACGGCAATGTAGCCACTGCCGACGATCGCGACCCGTCGCGGGCGTTCCGGCAGATCGAAAAAACCGTCGGATGTGATGCCATGCTCGGCGCCCGGGATTGCCGGCAGCGCCGGCAGGCCACCGACGGCGATGACGATGTGCTCGGCCGCATACACCTGCTCGCCGACCCGCAGCTGCCGGGGCCCGGTCATGACGGCGTGGCCGCGGACCAGGCCGACCTTGCGGTTTTCGAGGTTGCGCTCGTAGATGCCGTTGAGACGCAGGACATAGGCGTCGCGGCCGGCCTTGAGCCGGGACCAGTCGTGCCCGCCGATCTCGAGTTCGAAGCCGTAGTCGCCGGCGTCGTGCAGCGCCTGCGCGATCTGCGCCGCATTCCACATCACTTTCTTCGGCACGCAGCCGACGTTGACGCAGGTACCGCCGAGGCGCTGCGCTTCGACCACCAAGGCTTTCGCGCCGTACTGCGCGGCGCGCTGCGCGCAGGCCAGCCCGCCGCTGCCGCCGCCGATGACGATCAGGTCATGGGATTCGATGTTCGACATGGCCACCGATGTTACACGCCGGCCGCAAGGCGCGGCACGGCGGCATGCTGGTGCGGCACAGAACAACGCGGCCAGTGGAATGAACGCCATGCAGCCGATGCCACACGGCCCGCGGGTAGAATGACCGCATGGACAACCCCTTGCTGGCAGGCCACGAGCTGCCGCCATTTCCCGAGATCCGTCCCGAGCACGTCGAACCCGCGATACGCGCAATCCCCGGCGCTGGGCGGCACCAGCTCGAGATGCTGGCCACGGCGCACACACCGGGTTTCGACACGCTGGTCGAACCGCTCGAAGCACAACAACACCGGCTGTAGAAAACCTGGTCTCCGGTCAGTCACCTGAACGCCGTCGCCAGCAACGAGCCGCTGCGCAACGCCTACAACGCCTGCCTGCCGCTGCTGTCCGAATACCAGACGGACCTCGCGCAGAGTGAAGCACTGTACCGCGCCTATCTCGCGATCCGCGAGCGTGACGCGGCCCGCCTCACGCTCGAACAACGCCGCGTGCTGGATACCACCCTGCGCAACTTTCGCCTTGCGGGCGTGGCTCTGGACGCCGAACGCAAGCAGCGCTTCAAGGACGTGATGTCCGAGCTGGCCCGACTGGGAGCTCGGTTCGAGCAGAACGTACTCGACGCCTACGCCCGCGAACAGAAGCGCAGTGGCGCATGGATGGACGAATGTGTCGACCGGATGGCGCTGCCGTCCGGTTCGGCGCGACCGATCGCCTACCTGGTCTGCAATTTCCTGCCCCCTGCAACCGACGGGAACAGGCCAGCGCTGCTGACCCACGACGACGTGGTCACGCTGTTCCACGAGTTCGGCCACGGCCTGCATCACATGCTGACGCGGGTACAGTATCCGTCGATTGCCGGCATCAACGGTGTCGCCTGGGATGCGGTCGAGCTGCCGAGCCAGTTCATGGAGAACTACGCCTGGCACCCCGACGTGCTGGGAACACTCGCCGGTCACTGGCAGACCGGCGAGCCTCTGCCCGCCACGCTGCAGGACCAGCTGGTCGCCACCCGGCATTTCCACGCCGGCCTTGCCACCGTACGCCAGCTGGAGTTCGCGTTGTTCGATTTCCGGCTGCACGCGGAATACGACCCGGCCCATGATGGACGCATCGCGCAGATCCTCGACGAGGTGCGCCGGGAAGTCGCCGTATTGCAACCACCCGCCTGGAACCGCTTCCCTCACAGCTTCGGCCACATCTTCGCGGGCGGCTATGCCGCCGGCTACTACAGCTACAAGTGGGCCGAAGTCCTGTCCGCCGACGCCTTCGCGGCCTTCGAGGAGGCCGCCGGCAGCACCGGCTCGGTGCTGGACCGCGACACCGGCGAACGTTTCTGGAACGAGATCCTGGCGGTGGGCGGCAGCCGGCCGGCCATCGAGTCTTTCCGGGCGTTCCGCGGCCGCGATCCCCAGCCGGACGCATTGCTGCGGCATAGTGGCATGCAGGACGCCAAGGCCGCGTGATGCCTGCGCGGGGCGGCGGGCCTGCAAGGAGAACCTCATGCGCCACCTGATCCTGACCGCCCTGCTGGCATCCGCCAGCGCCTTCGCCCAGACCTATGTCTGGACCGACGAGAACGGCCAAAAGCATTATTCCGACCAGCCCCCGCCGGCCCAGGTCCAGGCCCGGCAGAAGACCTTCGCACCAAACGGCGACACCCAGGCCGTCCCCTACCAGGTACGGGAGGCGGCGCGGCGGCACCCGGTCACGCTCTACACCGGCGAAAGCTGCCCGCTCTGTGCCGATGCGCGGGCGCTCCTCAAGCAGCGGCGCATCCCGTTTGCGGAACAGAAGATCGAGACCCAGGCGCAGCTCGACACGCTGACCAAGGACTTCGACGGCAACGGCATCGTCCCGTCGATCCGCATTGGCACCAGGAAATTTGCCGGCTTCATCGAGGGACAGTGGCAGACCATGCTCAATGACGCCGGTTACCCGAGCGACCTCAGGGGCCTCGACTGAGCCCCCGGGCAGCGCTCCTCAGCGATCCGCGTTCTTTGCCAGCCGGTCGATGAGTTCGATCAGTTCGCGGTGATCGAAGGGCTTTGCCAGCGTGGCGCTGGCCCCGAGCCTCGACGCCATCCGCAGGTACTGCTCGCCCGACACCCGGCCACCACCCGAGATGGCAACGATGGGCAGCCCTTCGCCGGCGGCGCGCAATTCCCGGATCAGCCCGATGCCCTCCTCGTCGGGCATCACCAGGTCCGTCACCAGGATATCGATGGCGTCGGACCGCAGCTGTTCCAGAACGCCGGCGCCCGATGCAGCCTCACGGACCTCGTGTCCGGCCCGGCGCAGGGCCTTGGCCAGGGCATACCGGACCATTTCGTCATCATCCACCAGAAGAACGCGCGCCATACCTACTCCATGGATGCCAGCGGTGCCTTGGCAGCGTCATGCCCGACCGGCAGGAAAATATTGAATTCCGCCCCTTCGCCGGGCGCGGATCGAACACCCAGGTGGCCGCCGGCCCGATGGACCAGGCCATAGACCTCCGACAGGCCGAGGCCGGTTCCGAGCCCGACCGCCTTGGTGGTGAAGAAGGGATCGAAGATGCGTTCCTGGATGGCTTCGGGAATGCCGGGCCCGGAGTCTGCAACCGTCAGGCGGACCCAGTCTCCCGGCTCGGGGCGTCCAGGCGCCGGTGCACACCGGATCCGGATCACGCCCGCCCGCCCCTCCAGGGCATCGACCGCATTCGACACGAGGTTCAGGAGGATCACTTCGGCGTCGACCCGGGCGAGCGCGACCTGTCCGGCTGCGGGGTCGATGTCGAGCTCGAGCCGCACGGTGCTGGGGATCGCCGCCGATGCCAGTTCCGCCGCCGATTGCAGGGCCTCGGGCAGGTCGCAGCGCTCGCTCACGCCGTGGCCCTGGTGCGAAAAATTGAGCACCCGCCGCAGAATCTCGCAGGCCCCCTGGGCGGCCTGCCGAATCCGCGCCAGGTCGCGGGCGGCTTCGGAATCGGGCGGCAGGTCCTCGCGCATCAGTTCCGACAGCGTCATGATCGGCTGCAGGTGATTGTTCATGGAGTGGGATACCCCCCCGAGCAGGGTGCCCATCGACCGCAGCTTCCTGCCCTCCGCAAGCCGTTGCTCCGCCAGCAGCCGCTCGTTGACCTGCTCCGACACCCGGACTGCCAGCATCCGCGCGAGAATCAGCGCGCTGAAGGCGAGTGCGATGAGGGCTGCGAGCAAGGCCAGCACCATCTCGTCGAATTCCCAGTCCTCATGCTCGCGCGTGAGCGCATAGAACTGGTCGAACAGATCAATCTTCACCATCGCCAGCGTCAACACGACGGTCAGTGCAATGAAGATCAGGCCGAAGCGCAACAGGGCTTCGCGACCGATCGCCTGCCAGACCGACAGTCCGTCACGGGCACCGGGCAGGGTGGTGTTGCCGGGCGCCGACCTCATTCGCGCTCGATGACGCGGACCTGGGTTTCGGCGTGCAGCCGGTAGCCGAGCGATTCATACAGGCGACGGGCGCCCGGGTTGTCACGCATCACGTGCAGGAACGACTGTTCGCCGCGTTCCCGCTGGCGGCGCAGCAGGTGGGAGAGCAGCTGGAGCGCGAGTCCGCGCCCACGATGGGCCGGATCGGTGCAGACCCCGCTGATCTCCCGGAACGCACCTGCGCGCATGCGCTCGCCCGCCATCGCCACCAGCCTTCCGTCCTCGAAGACCCCGACGTAGTCGCCCAGCTCCATGGTGCGCGGCCCGAAGGGGCCCGGCCGGGTCGCCTCGGCCAGTGCCAGGGCCTGGGGCACATGCTCGGCCGAGAGCGGCGTGGCCTTGGGCGCATCGGGCCATTCCACCGGCTCGCGACAGACCATCAGGCAGATGGGGCCCTCGGCCACGATCCGCCAACCCCGCGGCGCCGGACCTCGCCAGCGCAGGCAGTAGAAGGCTTCGCCCGGATCGCAATACGGTTCGATCGCCCCGAAGTCCGGGCTGGCCGGATCCTCGAAGCCCAGTAGGGCTGAAAACCCCCGCGCGAAGCGCCGCGCACCGCCTTCACCGGCGGCAAACCGGGCCTGCGGTCCGGTCAGCGCGTGCCAGACGATGTTGTCGAGGGGCGCACCGGGCGAGATTGGGCCAGCGGGGTCCGGCACCCGATCCGGGCAATCGCCCCCTGCACGCAGCTCAGCGGATGGGGCCGGCTGCGGCGAGCTTTTCAGCGGCATTCTCGAGGGCGGTCATCGACCCCCCGGTGGACAGCCAGGCGTGGATCCAGGCCGGGGTTCGACCGCGTCCGCTCCAGCGCAGCGCGCGGTTGGACGGATGCACGTAGCGGATCCGGGCCGGCTGCCGCGGCCGCGACGGGCCGGCCGGGCTGCGGCGACCGCGACGGGTCAGCATCCCGGGCTCCGCCGCGGCCAGGACCTCTTCCAGGGAAAGACCTTCCGAGCGGGCAAGCGCGTGCATCGCCTGCGCCAGGCGGTCGCGCAACTGGCGGGAGGCCAGCTCGTGGGCCAGCGCTTCGCCAAGGCGCTTGAGCGCCTGGTACGACAGGCCCGAGAGGTCCGACATCACTACTCCGAAAGTTAGATCAACCTTCCCATGGTGCCACGATCCGCGGCGGGCGTCAGCGCCACGGGCCGCCGGTCATGGCGCCGCCGGCGCCGGCGGTCGGATGACGACTACCGTTAGCTGCTGCACACCGCGCAGCAGGAATTGCTCATGTCCTAGCACTTGCAAATGCACTGGCAATACAATGGCCGGGGCGTCGCACGCGCCGCGACCCGCACCCGAGCCCGGCCTGTGGGAGGACAGGCGGACCGGCCATGGCATGAACTGCTGCCCGCGACAAGAAGAGAAGGATCCATGCACCTCGCTCCGCCCCCCCGACAGGACCGTCGCCAGGCGCCACCGTCCGCGATCGCACGCCAAGGACGCTGACGGTTTGGAAACCAACACGCTGCCCCCGGGCTACCGGCTCCTGTGGTACGAAATCGAATCCATCCTGGGTCAGGGCGGATTCGGAATCACCTATCTGGCGAAGGACACCAACCTCGACCAGCAGGTGGCCATCAAGGAATTCTTCCCGACCAGCTATGCGACGCGGACCCAGGACATCCAGGTCCGCGCGATGTCGAAGAAGAACGCCGAGACCTACGCCTGGGGCCTCACCCGCTTCCTGACCGAGGCCCAGACCCTCGCCAAGTTCCGCCATCCCTGCATCGTGCAGGTCTTCAGCGTCTTCGAGGCCAACGGCACCGCCTACATGGTGATGGAGTTCGTGCGCGGCGAGAGCCTGGGCGACCAGCTCAAGTCGGGCCGCGGTGGCGAGGAGCCCCACCTGCTGCAGCTGGCCAACCGACTGCTCGACGGCCTCCAGCTGATCCACGATGCGGGCTTCATCCACCGGGACATCAAGCCCGACAACATCTTCCTGCGCGAGAACGGCAGCCCGGTGCTGCTCGACTTCGGCTCGGCGCGGCTGGCCATCGGTACGCTCACCCAGACCCTGACCATGCTCGTCTCGCCGGGCTATGCGCCGTTCGAGCAGTACAGCTCCAGCCAGTCCGAGGGCGGCCGGCAGGGCCCCTGGACCGACCTGTATTCCCTTGGCGCCACCCTGTACATGGCCATCAGCGGTCGCGGACCGGCGGACTCCGTCGCGCGCGCCACCGCCACGCTCTCCCAGCACGCCGATCCGATGCTGCCCGCCGTCGACGTCGGCAAGGGCCGCTA
>JAGRFX010000215.1 GCA_020445805.1 Rhodocyclaceae bacterium | reverse complement strand
GTCCGGCGAGGACGCCGTGCGGCGCTTCAAGAAGGGCGACGAGGTCGAGGCCGTGGTGCTGTCGATCGATGTCGAGCGCGAGCGGATCTCCCTGGGTGTGAAGCAGATGGAGGGCGACCCCTTCACCAACTTCATCGCCACCCACGAGAAGAACACGCTGGTCCGCGGCACCGTGAAGACGGTCGATGCCCGTGGCGCGGTGGTGTCCCTGTCGGAAGAGGTCGAGGGTTACCTGCGTGCGTCCGAGTTCGCGACGCACCGCGTGGATGACCTGAGCGCGCTGCTCAAGGAAGGCGAGGAAGTCGAGGCGCTGATCATCAACGTGGATCGCAAGTCCCGTTCGATCAACCTGTCGATCCGCGCCAAGGACCAGGTCGAGCAGAACGAAGCCATGCAGAAACTGGCCTCCGAGGCGGCGACCGGCACCACCAACCTGGGTGCGCTGCTGAAGGCCAAGCTGAACGAGCAGAAGCAGTAACGATACCCGCATGACCAAGTCGGAACTGATTGCGCGGCTGGCTGAGCGCTTTGCGCCTCAGCTGGTCGCGAAGGATGCCGATTACGCGGTCAAGATGATCATCGATGCGATGACCGAGGCCCTGTCCCGAGGTGGTCGCATCGAGATCCGCGGTTTCGGCAGTTTTGCCCTTAACTACCGGCCCCCGCGGGTCGGGCGCAATCCGAAGTCGGGCGAGAAGGTGTCCGTGCCCCAGAAGTACGTGCCGCACTTCAAGGCCGGCAAGGAGTTGCGCGAGAGGGTCGACCTCGCCCGCTGAGGGCGGTCAGGTGTCATGACGGAAAGGCGGCGCATGCCGCCTTTCTTTTTTTGGACGCGCTCGGCGATAATCGCTCCCTATGCGATTTCTCATCTGGATCTTCCGAATCGTCCTCTTCGTCTTCCTGTTCGGTTTCGCAGTGAAGAACGACGAGCTGGTCAACGTGCAGTTCTTCCTCGGAGAGGTGCGCCAGTTTCCGCTGGTGTTCGTGATGCTCGCCTTCTTCGCCGGAGGGGCCGTGATCGGCTTCAGCGTCACGCTGGTTTCCCTGTTCTCGAAGAAGCGGGAGATCGCGCGGCTCAAGAAGCAGGTCCGACAGCTCGAGCGCGAGGCCGAACTCCTGCAGCCGCCGCGCATCGAGGGCCCGCCGCCCGAAGCGCACTGACGCATGGATTTCGAGCTCTGGTGGCTGCTCGCCTTCCCCCTTTTCTTCGCGCTGGGGTGGCTGGCTGCGCGCATCGACATCCGGCAGGTGGTCAACGAATCCCGCAGCCTGCCCCGCTCCTACCTCTCCGGCCTCAACTTCCTGCTCAACGAACAGCAGGACAAGGCCATCGACGCCTTCATCGAAGCGGTCAAGATCGATCCCCAGACCATCGAACTCCATTTCGCCCTGGGCAGCATGTTCCGCCGCCGCGGCGAGACCGACCGGGCGATCCGGATGCACCAGAACCTGGTCGACCGAGAGGACATCAGCGAGGAGCAGCGCCTGCAGGCCCTGGGTGAGCTGGGGCAGGACTACCTCAAGGCCGGCCTGCTGGATCGGGCGGAAGCCGTCTTCGTTCGCCTGCGCGAAACACGCCTGGCCGACGTGGCCTTCAAGTACCTGATCGAGATCTACCAGCAGGAGAAGGACTGGCAGAAGGCCATCGACATCATCGGTGCGCTGCCGGAAACCGACCAGCTCCAGTGGCGGAAGGAGGTCGCGAACTTCCACTGCGAGCTGGCAGCCAACGCGATGGCCAATTCCCGTTTCGACGACGCCCGCGACGCACTGGCCCAGGCCATGTCGCTGAATCGTCAATGTGTGCGTGCCAGCATCCTGGCGGGTGACCTGGCGGTCGAGCAAGGGGACGACGAAGGCGCCCTCGAGCACTGGAAGAAGATCGAGAAGCAGAACCCGATCTACCTGGCGCTCGTCGCTGAACGGGTCATGGATGCCTACCGGCGCCTGGAACAGGTCGAGAAGGGCCTGCAGCTCCTGCAGGCCTGGCTCGAGCATCACCCATCCCTCGACCTGCTGGACGAGGTCTTCCAGTGGGAACTCGAAAAAGCGGGTCCGAAAGCCGCTTACCAGCTGGTCCGTGAGGAACTGCGTCGCAATCCCACCCTGCTCGGACTCGATAAACTGCTCGAGGCCGCGCTGCTGACGGCCCCGGCTGACCAGCGTAACGACATCGACATGGTCAAGCAGCTGATCCATGGGCACACCCGGCGGGTCGCCCGCTATCGCTGCGACGACTGTGGTTTCAAGGCCCGCCAGTTCTACTGGCGCTGTCCGGCCTGCGGAGGCTGGGAAACCTACCCGCCTCGCCGCACCGAAGAGTTCGACCTGACACCCTGACGGCCGGACCGACGATCAAGCAACCCTGACGAGTGAATTAAACGCATGAAGATTACCGTGATTGGAACCGGCTACGTGGGGCTCGTGTCGGGCGCCTGCCTGGCCGACGTGGGCAATGACGTGCTGTGTCTCGACGTGGATCCCGACAAGATCCGCATCCTCCAGGAGGGCGGCATCCCGATCCACGAGCCCGGCCTCGAGGATGTGGTGCGCCGGAATGTCCAGGCCGGCCGCCTGAGCTTCACGACCGACGTGGCGGAAGCGGCCCGCTTCGGGGTGGCCCAGTTCATCGCGGTGGGCACGCCCCCCGACGAAGACGGCTCGGCCGATCTGCAGTACGTGCTGGCGGCCGCCCGCAACATTGCGCGCCACATGGACGACTACCGCGTGGTGGTGGACAAGTCGACGGTGCCGGTGGGGACCGGCGACAAGGTGCGCGCTGCGATTGCCGAGGTCCTGGCCGAGCGCGGCTCTTCCCTGACCTTCAGCGTGGTTTCGAACCCCGAGTTCCTCAAGGAGGGTGCGGCGCTCGAAGACTTCATGCGGCCGGACCGGATCGTGGTGGGCGCGGACGACGATCGTGCGATCACCCTGATGCGCCAGCTCTACGCCCCCTTCCAGCGCAACCGCGACCGCCTGCTGGTCATGGATGTCAAGAGCGCCGAACTGACCAAGTATGCCGCCAACGCGATGCTCGCGACCCGGATCAGTTTCATGAATGAGCTGGCCAACCTGGCGGAGACCATGGGCGCCGATATCGAATGGGTCCGGCAGGGCATTGGCTCCGACCCCCGGATCGGCTACCACTTCCTTTACTCGGGCTGCGGCTACGGGGGCTCCTGCTTTCCGAAGGACGTCAAGGCGCTGATCCGCACCGGCCGCGAGTTCGGGCACGAACTCAAGGTGCTGACGGCGGTCGAGGATGCCAATGACCTCCAGAAGCATGTGCTGGTGAACAAGATCGTCGCCCGCTTCGGCGAGGATCTGAGCGGCCGCAAGTTCGCCATGTGGGGCCTGGCCTTCAAGCCCAACACCGACGACATGCGTGAGGCGCCCAGCCGCGTGCTGGTGGCCGAGCTGCTCAAGCGGGGCGCGACGGTCACCGCCTACGACCCGGTCGCCATGCAGGAAGCCGAGCGGATCTTCGGCGACGAGACGCGCATCAGCTACGCGGGCCGCCCGAAGAGCGCGCTCGATGATGCCGACGCCCTGATCATCGTCACCGAGTGGAAGGAATTCCGCAGCCCCGACTTCGACGCCATCAAGTCGCGTCTCAAGAGCCCCGTGATCTTCGACGGTCGCAACATGTACGAACCCGAGGTCCCGCGGGCCTTCGGTATCGAATACGTCGGAATCGGCCGTCCGTGACGCTGCCGGCCATTCCGGACACCTCGGCGACCCGAATCCTGGTGGTCGGAGACGTGATGCTGGACCGCTACTGGTTCGGCGACGTCTCGCGTATCTCGCCCGAGGCACCGGTGCCGGTGGTGCTGATGGAGCGCAGCGAGGATCGCCCGGGCGGCGCGGCCAACGTGGCGCGCAATGCGCGGGCGCTGGGGGCGCAGGTGTCGCTGCTGGCGGTCGTGGGGGAGGACGAGGCCGCCGGTGCCCTGCAGCGCCTGCTGGACGCCGATGGCGTCCGCGCCAGCCTGCATCCGGACCCGGCGCTGCATACCACCATCAAGCTGCGGGTGATCGGCCGCCAGCAGCAGTTGCTGCGGATCGATTTCGAGACCCGGCCCACCCGCGAGGTGCTCCAGGCCAAGCTGGACGAGTACCGTGCCCTGGTCGGTGAGCATGATCTGGTGGTCCTGTCCGACTACGACAAGGGCGGGCTGACCGATGTGGGCGAGATGGTTCGAATCGCCCGCGAGGCAGGCAAGCCGGTCCTGGTGGACCCCAAGGGCGATGACTTTGCCCGCTACGCTGGTGCCAGCATGGTCACGCCGAACCGCGGCGAGCTGAAGGGCGCCGTGGGCCGCTGGCGCGACGAGGCGGATCTGGCCGAGCGGATTGCTGCCCTGCGCGATCGCACCGGGATCGCCCATCTGCTGCTGACCCGCTCCGAGGAGGGCATGAGCCTGTACGGTCCGGACGAGGTGGTCCATGAGGCGGCGCGCGCGCGCGAGGTGTACGATGTATCCGGTGCGGGCGATACCGTGATTGCCACGGTCGCCGTCATGCTGGCCAGCGGGGCGACGCCGGTCGACGCGATGCGACTGGCCAATCACGCCGCCGGCATCGTCGTCGGGAAGCTGGGGACCGCAACGGTCACGCTCGACGAAATGCGGGCGACCCGCTGAGCCCGGTCGCCTTCCCGACCCTTCCGCCGGATTGGCGGTCAACTGGAATGCGGACCGAATGCAGTTCAAGACTCTGGAAGACTACGTGGGCGAGACGCCCCTGGTGCGTCTCAAGCGCCTGGGCGCCGGCCGCAACAATGTGATCCTCGCCAAGCTCGAGGGCAACAACCCGGCGGGCTCGGTCAAGGACCGGCCGGCCCTCTCGATGATCATGCGGGCCGAAACCGGTGGGGTGATCCGCCCGGGCGACACCCTGATCGAGGCGACCAGCGGCAATACCGGCATCGCGCTGGCGATGGCGGCAGCCATGCGCGGCTACCGCATGGTCCTGGTGATGCCCGAGAACCAGAGCGTCGAGCGTCGCCAGACCATGCGCGCCTTCGGCGCAGAGCTGGTCCTGACGCCGCGCGAGGGCGGCATGGAAATGGCCCGCGATGTGGCCGAGCGAATGCGCGACGAGGGGCGGGGCGTGATCCTCGACCAGTTTGCCAACCCGGACAATCCCCAGGCTCACATCGAGGGCACGGGGCCCGAGATCTGGCGCCAGACCGACGGGCGAATCACGCACTTCGTCAGCAGCATGGGTACCACCGGCACCATCATGGGGGTGTCCACCTTCCTCAAGCAGCAGAAGCCCGAGGTGTGCATCGTCGGCTGCCAGCCCCAGGACGGCTCGCAGATTCCCGGCATCCGCAAATGGCCCGAGGCCTATCTGCCGAAGATCTTCGATCGTTCGCGCGTCGACCGGATCGAGTCCGTGAACCAGGCGGAGGCCGAGGAGATGACTCGGCGCCTTGCCCGTGAAGAGGGTATCTTCGCGGGCATTTCGTCCGGCGGCGCCATGCATGTGGCCCTGCGCCTGGCGGCCGACCTCGAAGACGCGGTGATCGTTTCCGTGATCTGCGACCGGGGCGACCGCTATCTGTCCACGGGCGTGTTCCCGGCCTGACGAGGCCCCGGCCATGAGCGCGACCCTGGTCTTCGACATCGAGACGATTCCAGACGTGGCCGGAATCCGGATCCTGCACGGCCTGCCCGAGGACCTGACCGACGAAGAGGTCGCCGAGTTTGCCTTCGACCATACCCGGGCGACCAAGGGGACCGATTTCCAGCCCCATCACCTGCAGCGCATCGTCACGATCTCGTGCCTCTTCCGGGACGAGCGCCAGTTGCGGGTATTCTCGCTTTCCGAGCCTGACTGCGACGAGGCGACCCTGATCCAGCGCTTCTTCGACGGCGTCGAGAAGTACACGCCGCAGCTGGTGTCGTGGAACGGGGGCGGTTTCGACCTGCCGGTGCTCCACTACCGGGGACTCATCCATGGCGTGACCGCCACCCGCTACTGGGACCAGGGCGAGGGCGACTACATGGATTCGCGCGACTTCAAGTGGAACAGCTATATCGGGCGCTACCACGCGCGCCATCTCGATCTGATGGACCTGCTGGCCCTGTACCAGCCCCGGGCCAACGCGCCGCTCGACGATCTGGCCAAGCTGATGGGCTTTCCCGGCAAGCTCGGCATGGACGGCTCGGCCGTATGGCAGGCCTACGCCGAAGGTCGCATCGAAGAGATCCGCGACTACTGCGAGACGGACGTGGCCAACACCTATCTGGTCTTCCTCCGTTTCGAGCGCATGCGGGGTCGCCTGGACGCGGCGGCCTATGCTGCCGCTCTGGAGCGCTTGCGGGAGACCCTGGCCGGCTATCCGGGTACCCACTGGCAGCGATTCCTGGAGGCATGGCCGGACTGATCCCGGGCCGGCGGCGCACGCACCCCGCAGATTCGGCACGGCCCTCGCCATCGACTGTGGCGATGGGCCGCCCGCTGTCTGATTCGCCTGCAGATCCATGGGGCGAGCCCCCGCAACGGGACGGCCGGACGCCATTCGCCCGCCTTTGCCGCGCATGGCGAATTCATAGCTCGGCCGCCGCCGGGGCTTCGTGTCAGACCAATGGCATGGGCAGACCTTTTCCCAAAAGTTTCACCTTCATAAATCTGCAATCTTGTTGCCAAACAATGGCGACCTGCCCCGACCGGCGGGCCGCGAAGAACTCACTTCCGGTCGCCTAGACAGTCATCCCGGTCCCCACGGACCGCCCGGGTGGTGGGCTGGAAGACACTCTCAATTGGAGATTCTTGATGAAGAAGGCGACCCTCGCCATGGCGGTTCTTGCCGCCGCGACCATCGGCTCGGCTCACGCCCAGTCGGCCCGTGACTACATCAGCATCGTCGGCTCCTCGACGGTGTATCCGTTCGCCACCGTCGTCGCCGAGCAGTTCGGCAAGGCGACCAAGTTCAAGACGCCGAAAATCGAATCCACCGGTTCGGGTGGCGGCATCAAGCTCTTCTGCGCCGGTGTCGGTGTCGAGCATCCGGACATCACCAATGCCTCCCGTGCGATCAAGCCCTCCGAGCTCGAGCAGTGCGCCGCCAACGGCGTCAAGGAAGTCGTCGAGGTCAAGATCGGCTACGACGGCATCTCCGTCGGCCACGCCAAGTCGGCTGCGGATGTGAACTTCACCCGCAAGGAGCTCTACCTGGCCCTCGCCAAGGACGTGCCGGATCCCAAGGGCGGCGACACGCTGGTTG
>JAGRFX010000214.1 GCA_020445805.1 Rhodocyclaceae bacterium | reverse complement strand
CGTTCTGGGCTTCCTGTGTTTCCTGGGCATCGCTGCCTGGGCGTACAGCAGCAAGGCCAAGAAGGGGTTTGACGAGGCGGCGCAGCTACCTTTCGCAGATGATGACATGCCCGGCACTGAGCCCGGGCATCGAAAGGAAGGAACTAAAAATGGCTGACTTTGTTAGCGGTTTCTGGAACATGTGGGTGATGGTGCTCGTCGCCCTGAGTATCCTCTTCTGCGCCATCGTGTTGTTGACCAACATGAAGGGCGAGAAGTCGGAGACGGGCGAGGCCAAGCTGCATGGCCATGTCTGGGACGAGACCCTGTGCGAGTACAACAACCCGCTGCCGCGCTGGTGGATGTACCTGTTCTGGATCACCCTGATCTTCGCGATTGTCTACATGGTGGTCTTCCCCGGCTTCGGCAATCGCCAGGGGATCCTCGGCTGGAGTTCGGCGCATGGCGAGAACAGCCAGTACGCCCGTGAGATGAAGGCGGCCGAGGAGCGCTACGGCCCGATCTTCGCCAAGTACCAGAGCCAGGATCTTCAGGCCGTCGCGGCCAACCCGGAGGCCAACGCCATGGGTCAGCGCATGTTCCTGACCTACTGTGCCCAGTGCCACGGTTCGGACGCCAAGGGTGCCAAGGGTTTCCCGAACCTGACCGACAGCGACTGGCTGTATGGCGGTTCGCCCGAGACGATCAAGACGACGATTCTCGATGGCCGGATGGGCATGATGCCGCCGTTTGGTCCGGTGGTCGGCGCGGAGGGCGTGAAGGATCTGGCGAACTATGTCCGTTCGCTGTCGGGCCTGGCGCACGATTCGGCTCGAGCACAGAAGGGTGCCGAGCTCTTCGCCCAGAACTGCGCCGCCTGCCATGGCCCGGAAGCAACCGGCAATCAGGCGATCGGTGCACCGAACCTGACCGACAAGACCTGGCTCTATGGCTCGAGTGAGGCCACGATCATCGAGACGGTTACCAAGGGGCGCCAGAACCGCATGCCGGCCTGGTCGGAATTCCTGGGCGACGCCAAGGTCCACCTGCTGGCGGCCTACGTCTATAGCCTCTCGAACAAGTAATTCGGCACAACGTGTCTGAGGTGGAATTCCCCGGGGCCGCCCCGGGGAAATTTTCCGAACCTAATTCAGTAGTTGCGAATATAACGATCATGTCAGACCCAGCCCCAAGCCGTGCGGCACAGCCGCAACCTGCCGCTTCGCCGCAGCAGGAAGAAAGCCTCTACGCCGTACGCGAGAAGGTGTACGTCCGCGCTGTTACCGGTCTCTTTGCCAAATGGCGCTGGGGACTCGTGTGGTTCACCCAGATCCTCTTCTACGGCCTCTGCTGGGTGCCGTGGAATGGCCGGCAGGCCGTGCTGTTCCATCTGGTGGAGCGGAAGTTCTACATCTTCGGTTGGGTCTTCTGGCCGCAGGATGTCTTCTTCCTGGCCATCCTGCTGATCATCGCAGCCTACGCGCTGTTTTTCTTCACGGCCATTGCCGGACGCCTGTGGTGTGGCTATGCCTGCCCCCAGACGGTCTACACCGAAATCTTCATGTGGATCGAACAGAAGATCGAGGGCGACCGCAACAAGCGGATGAAGCTGGACAAATCGGGGGTGTCGGGCAAGAAGCTATCGATCAAGGGCATGAAGTACGGTGCCTGGATCGCACTTTCGCTGTGGACCGGCTTCACGTTCGTGGGCTATTTCACTCCGATCAAGGAACTGGTGGCTGAAGCCGTGAGCTTCAGTTTCGGTCCGTGGGAACTGTTCTGGATCCTGTTCTACGGCGCCTTCACCTACCTCATGGCCGGTGTCATGCGCGAGCAGGTGTGCAAATACATGTGCCCATACGCGCGATTCCAGGGCGTGATGTTCGATCCCGATACGCTGGTCATCACCTACGACACGGAGCGTGGCGATCCGCGCGGCGCCCGGAAGAAGGGCGTGGATCCGCGGGCCGTCGGCAAGGGCGACTGTGTGGATTGCGGGATCTGCGTGCAGGTCTGCCCCACCGGCATCGACATACGCGACGGCATGCAATACGAGTGCATCGGCTGCGCCGCGTGCATCGATGCCTGCGACCAGGTCATGGAAAAGATGAACTACCCCAAGGGGCTGATTCGCTACTCGACCGAAAATGCCGTCAAGATGCACTGGGGCATGAAAGAGATCCTCGCCCACGTGATGCGGCCCCGCACCTTGATCTATGGGGGAATCCTGGGAATCGTCACGATCGCCTTCGTCTGGGGCCTGGCGACCCGTGCGCCGCTGCGGGTGGACATCATCCGCGACCGGGCCACCCTGGCGCGGGAGGTGGCCGACGGCTACATCGAGAACGCCTACCGGCTCCAGGTCATGAACATGACCGAGCATCCGCGCAAGTTCTCCATGGCGCTCGAAGGGGCCGAAGGCCTGCGCATGGTCGGTCCCAGCTCGATCGAAGTGCCCGCGGCGACGACCCAGGCGGTGACCGTCCAGGCGCAGATTCCATACGGAACGCTCGAACCCGGATCGCACCCGATTCACCTGTCTGTGCAGGCCGAGGACGATCCGAAGGTTCGGGTCAAAGAGCACACCACTTTCATCATGCCAAGGTAGGATGGCGCGCATGACTATGAATGCACCGCGGCGCCCCTGGTACCGCGAAAAGCTGGTCTGGATGGTGGTGGGACTTCCTGCGTCGGCCATCGTCGCAGGCATCATCACCCTGGTCATAGCGACGCGCACGTCGGATGACCTGGTTGCCGATGATTACTACAAGCAGGGTCTGGCGATCAACCAGACCCTCGCCCGGGACGAGGCCGCACGGCAGCTTGGACTGGTCACGGTCATTGAACTGAGAGACGGGCAGGTCAAGGCCCAACTGAGTTCGAGTGTCTCCGCGCCCTTGCCTGAGCGCATCGTGCTGACGCTGGTTCATCCGACACGCGCTGGCCAGGACCAGCAGACCCTCCTCACCCGAGAGGGTGACTTCTATACCGGAAAGATCGCATACCCAAGCGCTGGACGCTGGCAGGTCCACGTTGAAGACGAGTCCCGCAGCTGGCGAATGAACGGGACCGCGCAATTCCCTTCAGAGACGACGATTCGCATCGAAAGCGATATGCCCAAGTCGTAACCTGCAAGGAGGAAGTCATGGCTTTCAAGGAGCTGTTCAGCACGGATATTGGCCTTCTGAGTCTGTTCACGATCGGTTTTGTGGTCGTGATGGGGGTTTTCCTGAGTCGCTTCGTCAAGCAGCACATGGAGCACGACGAGAACCTGCACCGGCACTAGCTGGCGCACGGCTGGGGTACCGCCTCGCGTGGTACCCCGGCGGGACCGCTTGCCCAACGGGAATCAACTGATGAAAAAAATGATCGAAGTGCTGTGGCCGTCTTTCCTGGTGGCAGGACTGGCGGAGATTGTTTTCTTTACCGTCATCAATCCCCAGGAGCTCTATTTCTTCGGCGAGCCGGTCCGGGTGTCGGCGCTGGCGACGTATTCGATCGGCTTCTTCGGATTCTGGCTGATCTGCGCCGCGTCCAGCCTGACAACGGTGTTTTTCCAGCGCGGCGCCGACGAGATCAATCACCCGGAGCGTTACCGGGACGCCTGAGATGGCCTCGCGGCCAATACGACCCTGTCGCCCGGTCAGCGGGCTGAACCCCTCAAGGCGACCGTGCGGTGACGTGTGCGCCGCGTCCGAGCGCAGGGAGCAGGGCGCTCCCCCGCCTGCAGCCTGGATCTGCCCTGCTCAGCGATAGACCAGGACAGGTATCTTGCTGTGCGTCAGCACCTTTTGCGTTTCGCTGCCGAGCAACAGGCTCGCCAGGCCCCGCCGGCCGTGGGAGGCCATGAAGATCAGGTCGCAGCCGTGCCGGTTCGCGGCTTCGATGATGGCTTCGTAGGGCAGTTCGTTGACGGCCGTATCCGTCACCACCGTCACGCCTGCGTCTTCGCCGATGGCGCGCGCCTGGAGCAGGATGGTCTCTGCTTCCTTGGCGGAGGCCTGGGCGAACTGCTCGGGCGTCGTCGGGTCGATCAATGCGCCCTCTCCATAGATCGGCATCGGAAAGTCGGGCTGCGCATAGAAGAAGACGACTTGCGCGCCCGCTTCCTGGGCGAAGGACACCGCGCGTCTCACCGTCCCGCTCGACAGGTCGGAGCCGTCGGTGGGGACCAGGATGTTCTTGAACATGGCGCAACCTCCATGGTCGCTTGTCGATGATTCATTATATGCGCCGATCAGGAGGCGCCCCGATTGACGCGCGTCAAGAGTGCTGCGGGTAGTGCTGCACTGCGGTCGCAATAGCCGCCAGAATGGAGTTGCGCGATCTGCGCCGTCGGGCGCATCCCTCCACGCGCGATGCCTGACGGAGGCAAGCCATGACATCCCACGCATCCAGTTCCCGTCATTCCGGTGAAGGCGGCGGCAGCTTCCTGGCCGGACTGAGGACGATCGAAAACGCCGGGCGAGCCTTTGAGGGCGCCTTCGATCCGATCGGAATGACCATGCCCCTGATCCATGCGCAGCTGGCGTGGTTCTCCCATCCCGTCGAGCTTTCTGTCGCCACCGCGCGCTTGCTGGACAAGAGCATGGCGCTGCAGATGCACATGCTGAAGCGCAGTCTCGGGGTCGACAGCCCCGAGCCCATCTCGCCGCACCGGGATGACACCCGCTTTGCCGACACGGTCTGGCACGACCAGGTGCTCTGGGATACGGTCAAGGACTGCTATCTGCTGCTGACCCGCAGCGTGCAGGACATGTTGTATGAAACGCCGGGGATGTCGGCCCGCGAGCGCCGGCGCGTAGCGTTCTGGTGGCGAACCTGGCTGAACATGATGGCGCCTACAAACTTCCTCTGGACCAATCCGGTTGCCCTGCGCAAGGCCTTCGAGACGCAGGGCGAATCCCTGCGCCAGGGGTTCGCGAACTTTCTCGATGACTATGCGGCAGGATCGGTCCGCCTGGCGGATCCGTCCGATTTCCACGTGGGCAAGAACCTGGCGACGACGCCCGGTCAGGTGGTGTTCCGCAATGGCCTGCTGGAGGTCATCCACTACACGCCGACTCAGAAGCAGGTTCACAAGGAACCGGTGGTCATCGTCACGCCCTGGATCAACAAGTTCTACATCCTGGACCTGACACCCCGGAAGAGTCTGGTGCGCTACCTGCTGGACCAGGGGCTCGACGTCTACATCACCAGTTGGCGGAATCCCGACGAATCGATGGCCGATGTGTCCTTCGACGACTACCTCACCGAGGGGATCGGAGAGATCGTGCGCGTCGCCCAGGCCCTGTCGGGCGCGGAAAAGGTCCATGCGGTCGGTTACTGCATCGGCGGCACGGCCCTATCCATGTACATGGCGTGGGCCAATCGCCACTTCGGCAAGGACCGGGTTCCGGTGCGCGACTGGACCTTGTTCACCACCCTGGTGGACTTTCATCGCCCAGGCGACATCGAAGTTTTCATCGATCCCCAGACCGTTGATTACCTGTGCGACAACATGGCGCGCAAGGGCTTCCTCGACGGGCAGGAGATGGCCGCGTCGTTCCGTCTGCTGCGGTCCAACAGCCTGATCTGGCACTACGTCGTGCATGGCTGGCTGTATGGCGAAAAGCCGCCCGCCTTCGACGTGCTGTACTGGAACATGGACACCACGCGGATGCCGGCCCGCATGCATGCCTGGTACCTGCGCGAGCTCTACCTCGAGAACCGGCTGGCCAGTGCCAATACCCTCGAGGTGGCCGGTGAGCGTCTGGACCTGGGTTGTATCCGCCAGCCCGTGTATGCGGTCGGTGCGGAAGACGACCACATCGCCCCCTGGCGCCAGACCTTCCGGACCATGGAACTGGTCGGCGGCGAACGACGCTATGTGCTGTCGAGTTCAGGCCACATTCTCGGCATCGTCAATCCCCCGACGCGCCCGCCGAAACGGGAGTACGTGGCGGCCGAGGTGAAGCCGGGCGACTCCCACGAGGCCTGGCACCATCGGGGCAAGCCGACGCAGGGCAGCTGGTGGGAAGACTGGATGTCGTGGCTGAAGCCCCGCTGTGGCGGCGTGGGCGACGCTCCGGCACTGGCGTCGGAGGCGTTGCCGGCGCTGTGCGATGCGCCGGGAACCTACGTGCTCGAACGCTGACCGGGAAGCCTCAGGTGTGCTTGGCGCAGTGCGTGAGCAACTGCTTGAGGCCTTCCAGGTCGATGATCCGGATATGCTTCTGATGGACGGCGACGAGGCCTTCGTCCTGGAACTTGGAGAATGCGCGGGACACGGTCTCGAGCTTCAGCCCCAGGTAGGATCCGATTTCGTCGCGGGTCATGCGCAGGTGGAATTCGGCCGGCGAATAACCGCGTGCCATGAAACGCTTGGAGAGGTTCAGGAGGAAGGCGGCGAGCCGCTCCTCTGCGCGCATCGAGCCGAGCAGCATCATGACGCCATGGTCTCGCACGATCTCCCGGCTCATCACCTTGTGGAACTGGTGCTGGAGCGATTCAACCTCGCGGGACAATTCCTCGAGCTTCGAGAAGGGGATGACACAGACCTCGCTGTCTTCGAGGGCGGTGGCATTGCAGGAGTGCGCTTCGGAGCTGATGCCGTCGAGGCCGAGAATCTCGCCGGTCATCTGGAAGCCGGTGACCTGCTCACGCCCGTCTTCAAGCAGGACGTCGGTCTTGAATGAACCGGTGCGGATCGCGTAGATGGCTTCGAAGTCGTCCCCGGCACGGTACAACTGGTGCTGGCGACGAATCTTGCGCTTGGTGCCAACCAGCTCGTCGAGCCGGTCGATCTCGTTGCCGGTCAATCCGAATGGCAGGCAGAGTTCGCGGAGATTACACTGAGAGCAGGCGGCTTTAAGAGTGGTCGGCGTGACCGCCGTTGCTTTCATTTCCACGCTGTCCTAACTCCTTTCCCTTCGCACGGGGTTGTTCTACTTTGATCCACGTCAACCCTATGACCGCGGCTTTTTGAGATGGTAGCCGCCTGTAAGGTGAACAAGACCATGACCAGCAGAGACATCGTATTCGACCCGCAGCTGATCCGTCGCTTTGACGTCAATGGCCCCCGCTATACGTCATATCCGACGGCCGACCGATTCGTTGAGGCATTCAACGCAGAGGCCTATAAACACTGGCTCGGCAAGCGGACGGTGGGCGGTATCAACCGACCCCTGTCATTATACTTCCACATCCCATTCTGTAACACGATCTGCTACTACTGCGCCTGCAACAAGATCATCACCAAGGATCACGGCCGGTCCGCCAAGTACTTGAAATATCTGGACAAGGAAGTGGCCA
>JAGRFX010000213.1 GCA_020445805.1 Rhodocyclaceae bacterium | reverse complement strand
GGTCTTGCCCACGCCGGGCTCGCCGATCAGCACCGGATTGTTCTTGGTCCGGCGCTGGAGGATCTGGATCGCGCGGCGGATCTCGTCGTCGCGCCCGATGACCGGATCGAGCTTGCCGTGCCGGGCCCGCTCGGTCAGGTCGAGCGTGTACTTGCCGAGCGCCTCCCGTGCGCCTTCCGCATCCTGGCTACCGACCGACGCCCCGCCGCGGACCGCCTCGATGGCAGCCTCCAGCGGCTTGCGCGCCAGGCCATGCTGCTTCAGCAGCCGCCCGGCCTCGCCCTTGTCCTCGGCCAGCGCCAGCAGGAACATCTCGGAGGCGATGAACTGGTCGCCCCGCTTCTGGGATTCCTTGTCCGTCACGTTGAGCAGGTTGGCCAGGTCGCGCCCGACCTGCACCTCGCCGCCGTGGCCCTCGACCCTGGGCAGTCGTCCGATGGCCTGGTCGATCGCCGTGGCGAGGGGCGCGAGGTTCACACCGGCGCGCTGCAGCAGGGAGGCGGTGCCGCCGTCGTCCTGGGCGATCATGGCCTTGAGCAGGTGCAGGGGCTCGATGAACTGCTGGTCGTTGCCGACGGCGATGCTCTGGGCGTCGGACAGCGCCTGCTGGAACTTGGTGGTCAACTTGTCGAATCGCATCTGGAATGTCCTTGAATCGGGTGTGGTTGTTACCGATGTGAGGGTCCGGGCACGAATTTCAATGGTCGCGGCGGCACAAATCCCGAAAGTTGTTGCTGCAATGCAACAACTCAAGTTGATCAGAGGCTTGAATCGTGGGGCAACGCCTTGCGCACACGCAACATGTGCTATGTTTCCCTCTGAGGCGGAGGACACATCCAGACCCCGGTCGCATTGGGAGGGACTTCAAGCCGCTTCCAGAGTGAATAACCATTTCGGAGGGAGCCATGGCTACCAAGCAACAAGAGCAGTTCAGCGCAATCCAGAAGAAAAACCTCGAGACCGCCATGCGCCTGGCGCAGATGTCGATCGAGAACTCGCAGCGCATCATGGAAGTTCAGGTCCAGACCGCCAAGGAGCTGTTCGAGGACAGCATGGCCAACGCCAAGGCCCTCACCGGCACCCGCGACCCGAAGGACATGCTGAGCCTGCGCACCGAGTACGCCCAGAACACGACCGAGAAGATGCTGGCCTGCGCCCGTCAGATCGCCGAGATCACCGGCTCCGCCCAGGCTGAAGTCGGCCGCATGGTCAGCGAGCAGCTCGCCACCGGCAGCACCGATGCCATGGAAGCCATGCAGAAGATGTTCGCCGGCATGCAGTTCGGCGACCAAAACGCCATGAACGTTTTCCAGGGCGCCATGACCCAGGCCCAGAGCGCCTTCGAGCAGATGACCCGTGCCTCCAGCGAGGCCTTCCAGGCCTTCACCCAGGCCGGCGGCGCAGCTGCCAAGCGCGGCCGCAAGTAATCGTCGCGCTCCGCGTCAAAGAGAAAGGGCACCGTGAGGTGCCCTTTTTTTGTCCCGGCCGGCGCCGACGCGACGTGCGGAATCAGGTCGACCAGCGCGCCGCGGCGTCGTCGTCGCTGTCGCGGGCATCCACCCATGAGGCTCCGGACGGACGCTCCTCCTTCTTCCAGAACGGCGCCCGCGTCTTCAGGTAGTCCATGATGAATTCGCAGGCCGCGAAGGCATCGCCGCGGTGGCCGCTGGCCACGCCGACGAACACGATCTGGTCGCCGACCGCCAGGCGCCCCACCCGATGGATCACACGCGCGCCGGTCACGGCAGGCCACCGCTGCCGAGCCTGGGCCAGGATGTCCTCGAGCGCCTTCTCGGTCATGCCGGGATAGTGCTCGAGGGTCATGGCGGACACCGCATCCTCACGCCCATCCCCGCGGACGAGCCCGACGAAGGTCGCCACGGCACCCACGTCGGACCGGCCAGCGACCAGTTGCGCCGCCTCGCGTCCCGAGTCGAAATCCGCTTCCTGAACACTGACCGACATCTCAGCCTCCCGTGACGGGCGGAAAGAAGGCCACCTCGTCGCCATCGGCGACCGGGGCGTCCGGACCGACCATGGTCTGATTGACGGCGGCCCGCAGGTTGCGGATCTCGGCCAGTGCGGCGCCGCCTCCGGCGAGCAGATGCTCGCGGATGCCGGCCACCGTCGTGGTCGTGACGGCGAGTTCCAGCACCTCGCCGTCCCGGCCCATCGCCTCTCGCAGACGGGCAAAATATTTGATGCGTACCTTCATGAGCTCAACCCAGCAAATCGGCAAATGACACAAACTCGAGCAGGTTGCCGGCCTCGGCCCGGCTGGCCGCGGGCACGCTCGCCAGGCCGTGGGCCCAGACGCAGGACGTGAGCACGCTCGATTCCTGATTGGCAAAGCGCTCGAGACGACCATCCGCGCCGACCCGAACCCGAAGGATCTCCCGCCTCGGACCGGTCTTCCAGTCGAAGCCGGCCGGCAGGCGAATGCTGCGCGGGGCCACCTCGGCGACGCCGCAGCGGCGCAGCACGTAGGGACGCACCAGCATCAGGAAGGTCACCAGGGCCGAGACCGGGTTGCCCGGCAGACCCACGAAGGCCGCCGCACCCACCCGGCCGAACGACAGCGGCTTGCCCGGCTTCACCGCGATCTTCCACATCTCGAGCGCCCCTTCGGCCTCGACCGCCGGTTTGACGTGGTCTTCCTCGCCGACCGACACCCCGCCGCTGGTCACGATCAGGTCGTGCCCGTCGGCGGCCGCGCGCAGGGCCGCGCGGGTGCCGTCAAAGGTGTCGGCGACGATCCCCATGTCGGAGACCTCGCAACCCAGTGAGGTCAATACGCTCGCCAGCATGTAGCGATTGGAGTTGTAGATCGCGCCGGGCGGAAGGGGTTCGCCGGGGCTGACCAGTTCGCTGCCGGTCGAGATCAGCGCGACCCGCAGTCGTCGGTAGACCGGAATCCGGGCGATGCCGATGGAGGCCGCCTGACCAATCTCCGCGGCGCCGAGCCGGGTGCCCTGCGGCAGCACCACATCGCCGGCCTTGATGTCGTCGCCCCGGAAGCGGATGAACTGGCCCTTCACCGGCACGGACTGGACGATGACCCCGTCCCCGCTCGTCTCGCAATCCTCCTGCATCACGACGGCGTCGGCCCCGGCCGGAATCGGCGCCCCGGTAAAGATACGGGCCGCCTCACCGGGCGCCAGCGCGGACCCGACGCTGCCCGCCGGAATGCGCTGAGTCACCGGCAGGCGCGTTCCGGGGCTCACGATATCCGCGGAGCGGACCGCATAGCCATCCATGCCGGAATTGTCGTGGGGCGGCACGAAGAGTTCGGAACGCAGCCCTTCCGCCAGCACGCGTCCGTGGGCCGCCATCAGGTCGACCGTTTCGATGTCGGACAGGGGCGCTCCGGCGGCGGTCAGCCGCTCGAGCGCTTCTTCGAAAGTCAGCATCGGGGGTTTCATGACGTCGCGCGCGTCCTCGCAATCTCTCGGGGTGACCAACGGACGACCCGTCCGGTCGGGGACCCCGGATTATAGGACGACCGGCGCGCAATCCGCTCGCGCCGCGTCAAGGACCAGCCGACCGTCAGCGGCCGAAGAGGCGTCGGAAGGACGAGACGATGCCGCGGACGAATCCCCCGCCACCGGCTGCGGCGGGACCCGGTCCGCCGCCACCGCCGGCGAAGGCGAGCTCCTGCTCGAGGGAGGCGGCGAGCGATTCCGCCATCTGCTGGACCTGATGGCGCTGGGCGATCTCGGGGTTCTGGCGCATCTGGCGATGCTTGCCCAGGGCCGAATTGACCACCAGTCGCATGTAGCCCGGGCGGATGGGCTTGGGCACGTAGCGGTAGATCTGGCCCTGGTTGATCAGGGTCGTGATGGTCTCGGCGTCCGACTCCTTGGAGAGGACCACCGAGACGATTTCGGGTTGCCGGGCCTTCAGCATCCGGATCAGGCGGGTGACATCGAAGCCGCCGACGCGGGTGTCGGAGACGATGACACCGACTTCCTCCCGGTCGAGGATCTGCACAGCCTCGTTGAGGGTCGACGCGTGACGGATCTTGACCCCCTGATCCGCCAGCGCCTCGGCGAAAGCCTCGTGCACCTTCTCGTCGCTGTCCACCAGCAGCACGGGTTCATCCGGCGGTGGTGCCTCCGGGTCGACGGAGTGCTCGGGATCGGCCGGCGCAGGGACCGCCGTCCGCGACAGGCCGACCGCCTGGCCCACCACCACCGGCAACTCGTCCACATTCCACGGCTTGTTGATGAAGCGGAAAACCTCGCCCTCGTTCACCGACGCCAGCACCGCCTGCAGGTCCGAGTAGCCGGTGAGCAGGATGCGCATGGCGCGCGGCGCCAGGCGCTTGGCCGTCTTCAGCAGTTCGACGCCGGTCATCCCCGGCATGCGCTGGTCACTGATGATCACGTCGAAGTCGTGCTGCTGAATCAGGCTGACGGCAGCCTCCCCGCTCGTGGCCGTCACCACCTCGAAGTTGCGACGCAACAGCCAGTCGAGGGCGCGAACGATCCCCGGCTCGTCATCGACGCAGAGAATCTTGCCGCGCCGGGACGGGTCCAGTTGGGCCGCGTGGTTCATTCGGGTGGTCTCCGGGTTCCCATGCCTGATCAGGCCGCCATGTCGAGCACTGTGTTCTGAGAATCGACCTTGAACTTCACGATGAAGGTCGTACCTTGGGGCGAGGTGGACTCGACCGCGATGGTACCACCATGATTCTCGACGATTTCACGCGCGATCGACAGCCCGATGCCGGTACCCTGCCCCGCCGGCTTGGTCGTGAAGTAGGGTTCGAAGATCCGCGGCAGGATGTCGGAGGCGATGCCCTTGCCATCGTCGCTCACGCGAATCACGATGCCATCGGCTTCGGTGTTCGAGCGAATCCGGATGGTGCCCGTCTCGCCGATGGCCTGGGCCGCATTGTTGATGAGGTTGAGGAAGACCTGATTGAGCTGGGAGGCGTTGCAGTTCAAGAGCGGCAAGCCCTGCAGGTCCTCTTCGATGCGGATGGTCGTCGGGATCACGCTGCGGGCGATGTAGGCCACGTTGTGCAAGCCCTTGTTGAGGTCGAACTCGGCCGTCTTGTTGCGATCGAGGCGCGTGAAGTCGCGCAGGTTGGTCACCATTTCGCTCATCTGCTCAATGCCGCCCAGCACGTCGCCCAGCATCGCGCACATGTCGTCCACGTCCTTGCCCTTGACGTTCAGGTTCGACAGGCGCCGCCGGGCCCCCGCCACGTTGAGGGCCACCACGTCGTCGTCCACCTTGCGGGTGATGCTGGCCAGCTTGGCCGCCACGTCGACCGGCGCCGCCAGATCGCGCATGCCTTCGATGGCCATCGTGACATTGCTCTTCGAGAAGGCCAGCGGGGTGTTGAGCTGGTGGGCCACGCCGGCCACCATCTGACCCAGCGAGGCCATCTTCTCGGACTGGGCCAGCTGCTGCAGCGTCCGCTCACGCTCCGCCTCGTTCTGGCGCAGCATGTGGTCGGCCCGGCGCACGAACAGGTAGAGCACCGCGAACAGCAGCACCAGCAGCCCGAGGAGCAGGCCGATCAGGCGGGCCACCGAGCCGTCGATCATGCTCTGGCTGGCCAGCGAGGCCTGGCCGATCTCGTTCTGGTTTTCGGCCTGGGTCGCGCGAATCTTGGCCTGGGTCTCGTTGATTCGGGCGAGGAAGCGGGTCACGTCGGAATACACCTCGAACACCCCGATGATCGAGTCGCCGTCCTGGCCGTAGAGCGGCAGGTAGCTGGAGATCAGGTCGCGGTTCTCGACCTGGCCCTCGAAGGCGGAGAACTTGTCCCGGTGGGTCAGCTCGCTGGTGGGCTTGCCGACCATGGCGCCGAGGAAACCGGCGTTGGCGATCTTGTCGTCGCCGACCTGGCTATGCTCGGACGAATAGATGGTCACGCCGCGGGTGTCGAAGACCTTGATCTTGAACACCGAACTGCGCTGCATGGACCGATAGACCTTGTCGTTCAGGAAGGCGAACTCGGGCAATGCACGGATCTGCGCGCCGAGCTCCGCGAAACAGGTCTTTTTCTCCGGCGAGGCGACCGTCTTGCCTTCCGGTGACTGGACGTCGGGCATCGACCGGCAATGGTCCACGTGGATGCTGCCGGCCTTGGCGAGCAGCGCCGACAGGCCCTGGTCCCACAAGGTGTTGGCGAACAGTCGCGTCAGGTTGACGTTGCCGCCCTCGTGGATTGCCAGCAGGTCCCGCAGGGCGGACTCTTCCTGCTGTTTGGCGAACGACGACTGGACCCGGTTGAAGAAGTCGGCCTCTTCGGCCTGAACCGAGTGAAAGAGCTCGGCTTGCTGACGCTGGAAGTACACCAGCGCGGCGGCGACGAGCAGGAATGCGACCAGGCTGGTCAGCACGAAATATCGAACTAGTGGAAAGCGCATTGAAGTTCCCCTTCGGCAAACGGATGACACGGAATCTCCAGTGCAAACGCTTGCCGTATGCAATTACCAGGCCAGAAAACCTCGCCAGAACTTCTGTTCCACGCAGCCTTCCGATTATGCCTTTCGTTAGATGCCGTGCACGTCAAATCCCTCACGGGGATTCGTGGATCGACGCCCCCCGCGTCGATCCGTGCCGCCCGACCCATGCGACCTAGATGCCGGTTCGCTCCGGGTCCTCGTCTGCGCGAGGCGATGGGGCTGACATGTCCTCATTAACGGCAGGGGAATTCATTTCCTCAATGAAGCGTACGACCTCGTCGGCATCGCGCGTCCGGGCCATGGGCGGGAGGCTTCGCCAGACCCGCTTGCCGTACGGTTTTTCGATCATGCGCGGATCGCACACCACCAGGACGCCGCGGTCGGTTTCGTTGCGGATCAGGCGCCCGGCCCCCTGCTTCATGCTGATCACGGCCCGCGGCAGCTGGTAGTCGAAAAACGGGTTGGCGCCGCTGCGGCGCAGGTGCTCGATGCGCGCCGCCAGCACGGGGTCGTCCGGCGGCGCGAACGGGAGCTTGTCGATGATGACCACCGACAGGGCGTCGCCCGGCACATCGACCCCTTCCCAGAAACTTTGGCTGGCAACGAGAATTGCCTTTCCCGATTCCCGGAAACGGTTGAGCAGTTCGGCCCGGGACTGCTCCCCCTGGAGCATCAGGTCGAGCCCCTCGCCGTCGGCCCCGAGCGCTTCCGTCAGCAACGCGTGGACCCGCCGCATGGCGCGCAGCGAGGTGCACAGGATGAAGGTCCGGCCGCGCGCGGCGCGGACGATCCGGGTGGCGACCCGGGCAACCGCGGCAACAAAGTCCGGATCGTTGGGGTCGGGCATGGACTGGGGCGCATAGAGCAGCGCGTGCGCCGGGTAGTCGAAGGGGCTGCCCCACGCCGCGGTCAGGGCCGGCGGGTCGAGCTGGTCGAGCCCCATCTCGCCG
>JAGRFX010000212.1 GCA_020445805.1 Rhodocyclaceae bacterium | reverse complement strand
CCTGCCCACCGCCGTCGAATGGCTGTCGGCCAACGGCGTACGCTTCGCCCCCGGCGGCATCCGCCGCGGCGCGGCCGGCTTCGACATCACCTTTCTGCACCCCAAGGCCAACGACGAGTTTCCGATCGGTGGCGAGGGCGTCCTGATCGAGCTGGTGCAGGCCCCGCCCGAGGTCGTCGAGGCCTTCGCCAGGCTGGCCGGCTGAGGCCGCTGGAGTGCCGGCGCATGCAGCGCCGGCGCACCGTCCGGCCCGCGCTCGGCTGCACTGAATGCCCGGGCAGGTAGACGCGGCGCGGCGGAAATCGCCTCGCGCCGCCCCAGGGGGTACTGCAGCCGACGTCCGGTGATTTCCGCCACACCTTTATGGTGCGCCCCCAAGGCTTAAGCCACACTTAAGCCGGCCGCACACAAATTCACCTTCCGCGGACACCTTGCCTCCGCGTCACGTCCGCGCCCCCGCCCGATGGCCACGGCACCCGCCGTTGCAACGCGTTCCGAACGAACGCGGAAGATCGGACACTTCCCCCGCCCGGTGCAAGGCCATAACCAAAGGCGTAGGTCTCGCCTGCGTGCGCGGCCAGCCAGCCTCGCGGCAACGCAACTATGCGTTTATCATGCGGCCGACCCAACCACCGGGCAATGCCCTCGTCATGAATAACCGCCGCCTGATCTGCCTGCTGGCCCCCCTCGCCGTCGCGCTGCCCGCGTCGGCTGAGTCGCTGCCGCCCCCGCCCACACCGGACCCGTCCATCGAACACCAGCGCCAACAGGAGCGCGCCGAACTGCTCCGGCGCGAGCTCGAGCAGGCCGAAGACGTGCGCCGCCCCGATGGGCCGGCCGCCGACACCAGCCGCCTGCCGTCGGACGAGCAACCCTGCTTTGCCATTCAGAAGCTCAGCCTCGGCGGCGACGCCGGCCTGTTCCCGGGCCTCGCCACGGCCCTCGCCGGCGCCGCGCGCGACGACGCCCCCGAGGGTCGGTGCCTTGGCAGCCAGGGCATCAAGCTGCTCCTCAAGCGCCTGCAGCATGATCTGATCGCCCGCGGCTACATCACCAGCCGGGTCTCGGTCCCCAACCAGGACCTCAACGACGGCTCCCTCGAGATCAGCGTCCACGCCGGGCGAGTCGAAGCGCTGCGTCTCGCCGAGGACAGCCGGGGGCGGACCTCCCTGGCGGCGGCGATGCCGCTGCAAAAGGGCGAGCTACTCAACCTCCGCGATATCGAGCAGGGACTGGAGAACCTCAAGCGCCTGCCCAGCGCCGACGCCGACATCGAGATCCACCCCGCGGCCGTCGAGGGCGCCAGCGATCTGGTGGTGCGCTACCGTCAGGACCGCCCCTGGCACGTCGCGCTGGCGGCCGACGATGGCGGTCTCAAGGCCACCGGCAAGTTCCAGGGCAGCGTGACCCTCGCCTACGACAACCCGACGGGCCTCAACGACCTGGCCTACCTCACCCTCAGCCACGACCTGATGGCCAACGGCGCCCAGCGCGGCACCTGGGGTGCCCTGGGCCACTACTCGATCCCCTGGGGCTACTGGAGCGCCGACCTGACCATCAGCCGCAACCGCGACCGCCAGACCGTGCGGGGCGCCACCACCGACTACATCTACGGCGGCTACAGCAACACCGCCGAACTCAACCTGAGCCGCATCGTGCACCGCGACGGCCGGGGCAAGACCGCGCTGCGGGCGGGCGCCTGGCGCCGCAGCGCCCGCAACTTCATCGACGACACCGAGGTCGAGGTCCAGCACCGCCAGACCGGCGGCTGGCAGCTCGGCGCCTCCCATCGACGCTTCCTCGGCGCCGCAACCCTCGACGCTGCCCTCGAATACAAGCGCGGGACCGGCGCCTTCGGTGCCATCCCGGCGCCCGAGGAGCCTTTTGGCGAGGCCACCTCGCGCTTCCGCAAGACGACCCTCGACGTCGCCTACGAGCGCCCCCTGCGAATCGCCGGCACGCCCCTCGCCTACGCCGCCCAGCTGCGCGCCCAGTGGAACCACTCGCGCCTCAACCCGCAGGAGATGTTCGTGATCGGCGGCCGCTACACGGTGCGCGGTTTCGATGGCGAGCGCGTCCTCGCCGCCGAGCGGGGATGGTTGCTGCGCAATGAACTGGCCCTCCCCCTCGCAGCCTTCCCGGCGGCCACCTACCTGGCCATCGACACCGGCCGGGTCGATGGCCCCACCGCCGACCGCCTCGCCGGGCAAAGCCTCACCGGTGCCGTCATCGGCCTCCGCGGCAGCTGGCAGGGGCTGCAGTACGACCTCTTCGCCGGCGCCCCGCTGCACGAGCCCGACGCCTTCGACACCAGCGCCCGCACGGCCGGCTTCCGCGTGAATCTCACACTCTGAGCCTGACGAACACCACCAACACCTCGAGCCTTCCATGTCCGTCAACCCGCCCACCCCGACACACGGCACGCCCGGCCAGCCCCGATCACCCTGGATTGTCCGACTGACCATTGGGATCCTGGGCGTGACGGGACTCTCAAACGCGCTCGGCATGTTCGCCAGGGAACCCGGCAGCCTCGCGCTCATCCTCTTCGCCAAGGCCACAGTCTTCCTCGGCGCCGCTGCGGGGCTCCACAGCGCCCTGCCCTGGGCGCGAACGGCCGCCGCCTGGATACTCGCCACGGGCTGCATCAGTGCCTGCCTCACCCTCTTCAGGGCCGCCAATGTGGCAGCGTCGTCCCCGACTGCCGCCCTTGCAATGACCGTCGACCCTGTCCTGTGGATCTGGCTCACCCTCGAATTCATATACGGACGCAAAGCCAGCGCCTACTTCGACGCCTGCCACGCGCTGGCGCGGCCCGCCAGCGCCCCGGCCGCACCCCACACCGCGAATGCCGGCAACCGCGACACCGCACGCACCGCGTTGCCCCCACCCGTCAATCCGGCGGAACGCTCGGACTGAGTTGTCGGTTCGGCCCTCGGTATCACCCTCAAGCGTCAGCGCGACCGCCTCCACCGCTCCGCGTGTCTGGCAGGCGCACTTCCGACATGACTTAAAAGGCTTCGAACCCCACTAGCCTCCCAGCCCTCGAATCCGTTCGCGCAGCACGTTCTTCTGGACCTTGCCCGTGGCGGTCTTGGGGAGCGTGCCGAAAACGACACGTCTGGGCGCCTTGAAATGGGCAAGCCGGCCGCGGACGTGCTCGATCAGATCGGCCGCCGGAACATCCGCGCCTTCGTGGAGATGAACCCAGGCCACCGGTATTTCGCCCCAGCGCTCGTCGGGGGCGGCGACCACCGCGGCCTCGAGCACGGCCGGGTGGGTGGCGAGGGCCTGTTCCACCTCGACGGACGAGATGTTCTCGCCGCCGGAGAGGATGATGTCCTTGGCCCGGTCGCGCAGTTCGATGTAACCGTCCGGGTGCATGACGCCGAGGTCGCCGGTGCGGAACCAGCCGTCGGGACAGGCCTTGTCGGTGGCAGCCTCATCCTTGAAGTAGCCCAGCATCACGTTGTTGCCACGGATCGCGATCTCGCCCATGGCCTGGGCGTCGTTTGCCACATCCTGGCCCGCATCGTCGACTACGCGCACCTGCTGCGAGATCACATTGCCGACCCCCTGGCGTGCCTTGAGCCGGGCCTGCTCGGGAATGCCCAGGCTCTCCCACGCGCTGCGCCACTCGCACAGCACGGAAGGACCATAGGTCTCGGTGAGGCCGTAGAGGTGAGTGATCTCCATCCCGAGTTCGGCCAGCCGCTCGAGGAGGGCCGGCGTGGGAGGCGCACCGCCGGTGGCGATGCGCACCGCACGCGGCGGTCGCCCCAGGGTGGAGGCCTCGTCCCAGATGGTCATGGTCAGCACGGTGGGCGCGGCGCAGAAGTGGGTGACACCGGACTCGCGCATGTGCTGCCAGATCAGGCGCGGCTCGAGCCGGGGCAGGCACAGGTGGGTGCCACCGGCGGCGGTCACGGCCCAGGGAAAGCACCAGCCGTTGCAGAAATGGGCAGGGTCCAGAGGTAGACCGAGTCGCTGTCGAGCCGCATGTGGTGGGCCATGGCCAGGGCCTGGAGATAGGCGCCGCGATGGTGGTACATGACCCCCTTGGGGCGTGCGGTGGTGCCGCTGGTGTAGTTGATGGCCAGCAGACCCCGCTCGTCGTCGACGTCGATCGCGCAAGGCTCGGCCCGGTCGATCAGGGCCTCGAGCGCGTCGTCCGGGCCTCCGCAGCACACCAGGCGGCAGCAGCCCGGCGCACGGGCAGCGGCCTGCTCGGCCAGGTCGCGCAGGTTGTGGTCGTGGAGCAGGAGCGCGCACTCGGCGTGGTCGAGGATGTAGGCGATGTCGTCGGCGCTGATGCGGGTGTTGAGGGCCACCAGGACCCCGTCGGCGAACGGCACCGCGTGGTGGGCGGCGAGCATCACGTGGGTGTTGCCGGCCAGCACGGCCACGCGGCGTCCGCCCGCCACCCCCAGCGCCCTGAGTGCACCGGCGAAGCGGAGGCAGCGCTGCAGGAATTCGGCGTAGGTGAAGCGCGTCTCGCCGTCCACCACGCCGACGCGGTCGCCGTGGACATGGGCCGCCCGCTGCAGGAAGGCGGTGGGGGTCAGTGCTTCGAAATTGAAGGAACGCGACATAGCGGATTCTCCTGGTCCGTGTTCGGCGGTCGCGCCCTGCGCTCGCGCGGGCGCTTCTCATCAATTCGTATTTCACGGGCCGCACCCGACAGGCGCAAGCCTGCCCGCACCGAGTCGCTGGGCGTCCCCATCGGGAATGCGACAACATTCGCCACGCAGTCGACCCAGCGACCAATATTCCCCTGTTCTATAGTCAGTTTAGTCCGACCCGTTCCGGCGATGCAGGACAAACCAAGCCATTCGGAGACGGGATCGGCCTGTTAAGGAGAGCGACATGGCAGCGACTCGTAGGCAGAGCGACATCGAATCCACCGCCCTGCGCTATTGCGCGCAACCCCCACGCCCGCAAAGGGTCTTCGACCCATCGGTGAGTCCGGGTCGCGTCCGTGCGATCCTCAACGCCGAAAAGAAGTGGGTGAACGGCACGCAACTGACCTACCACATGTTCTCCTCGGCCTCGCGCCAGGTCGCCAGCCGCTGGCGGGGGCGCGAGGACGACCTGGCAGCGGTGCGCAAGGCCTTCGACACCTGGGCAAAGCTCGGGCTGGGGATCAGCTTTCGGGAGGTCGAACGCCCCGAAGAGGCGATGATCCGCATCGGCTTCGACCCGAACGACGGGTCCTGGTCCTATGTCGGGCGGGACGTGCTGCTGGAGCGCAACCCCGCGGCCCGGACCATGAACTTCGGCTGGCCCCTGACGACGGCCTACGGGGCCGATACGGCCCTCCATGAGATCGGCCACACGCTTGGACTCGAGCACGAGCACCAGAACCCCTTCGCCGGCATCACCTGGAACGAACCGGCTGTGCGGGCCTATTTCCGGGGGCCGCCCAACAGCTGGGACGACCAGACCATCGAGTGGAACATCCTGCGCAAGATCAGCCAGTCCGAGGTCAAGGGCACCAACTGGGATCCCGACTCGGTGATGGAATACCAGTTCGGCGCCGGGCTCATCGATGCCCCGGCCAAGTACCGCAACGGCCTGGCACCGAAAGGCGGTCTGTCGAAGGCGGACAAGGAATGGGTGGCCAGCTCCTACCCGGCCCCCAAGCCCAAGGAGAAGCCGACCTACCTCCAGCCCGGGCAGTCGGTCCTGCTGGCCCTCGCAGCCGGCGAGACCCGCAGCCTGGCCTTCCGCCCGACCCGCACGCGGAGCTACAAGATCGGCACCTTCGGCGATTCGGACACCCTGCTCGTGCTGTTCGAGGCAGCCGACTCTGGCAACGTGCAGATCGGAGGCGACGACGACAGCGGCGCGGACCGCAATGCCCTGATCCGGATGCGCCTGGTGGCGGGCCGGGAATACCGGGTTGGCGTGCGCCTCTACTACAGCGACATGGCGGCCGAGACCGCACTGATGGTCTGGTAAGGGGCGAAGCGCTCAAGGACGTATTCGGGATCAAGGTGCCCGCACGCGGGCAGGGCATTGCGCTACCCTGCAGCACACCGTGACTCAATCGGACCGCCCTGCCATGCCCCTCGACCTGGAATTCGTCCGCGCCCGCTTCCCGGCCTTTGCCGAGCCGACGCTGCGCGACACCGCCTTCTTCGAGAATGCCGGCGGTTCCTACGCCTGTGCGCCGGTCGTGGATCGCCTGGGTACCTACTATCGCCGGCTGAAGGTCCAGCCCTATGGGGCCTACCCGGCCTCGCAGGAGGCAGGGGCGTGGATGGACGCGGCTTACCGGGCGCTGTCACCCTACCTGGGGGTGCCCGAGGCGTGGCTGCACTTCGGGCCCTCCACCTCCCAGAACACCTATGTGCTGGCCCAGGCCTGCCGCCGCTGGCTGGTGCCGGGCGACGAGCTCATCGTCACCAACCAGGACCACGAGGCCAACAGCGGCGTCTGGCGGCGCCTGGCCAGCGAGGGCATGGTGCTGCGGGAGTGGACCGTCGAGCCCGACGGCGGGCACCTGGACCCGGCGCGCCTGGCCGCGCTGCTCGGCCCGCGGACACGGCTGGTGTGCTTTCCGCACTGCTCGAACATCGTGGCCGAGATCAACCCGGTGGCCGAGCTCGTGGACCTGGCCCACCGGCACGGGGCGCGCTGCGTGGTGGATGCGGTCTCCTTCGCCGGCCACGGCCTGCCCGACGTGGCGGCGCTGGGCGCCGACGCCTACCTGTTCTCGCTTTACAAGACCTTTGGCCCCCACCAGGGGCTGATGGTGATACGGCCCGATTTCTTCGAGCAGCTGGGCAACGAGGGCCACACCTTCAATGCCGACCAGCCCCGCAAGCGCATGAACCCCGCCGGGCCCGACCACGCCCAGGTGGCGGCGGCGGCCGGCATTGCCGAGTATTTCGACGCCCTCGACGCGCACCACTGCCCGGACGGCAACGCGACCGGCCGCCCGGAGCGGGTGCGGGGATTGCTGCACGAGGCGGAGACGGTCCTGCTCGGGCGCCTGCTGGAGGGCCTGGCGCGCCTGCCGGGGCTGCGCCTGCTGGGCCCGTCGGACCCGGCGCGGCGGGCCGCGACGGTGTCGGTGGTGCCGCAGGCATCTTCGCCCCAGGCGCTGGCCAGGGCGCTGGCCGAGCGCGGCCTGATGGTGGGGGCCGGCCACTTCTACGCGGTCCGCCTGCTCGAGGCCCTGGGCGTGGCGCCGGACCGGGGCGTGCTGCGGATGTCGATGGTCCACTACAACAGCGCCACGGAGGTGGAGCGCCTGCTCGAGGCGCTGGAGGACCTGCTGTAGGGACGGCATCGACACGCGCCGGCGCGATGCCGCCCGCATGGTCGAGAGCGTGATCCAGTTCTCGAACCCGTTGGCCGTGGCCTGCGACTCAGGGACCAGATAGGCAGCAAACAGCCTTTCTGGAATCCACACCCAAACAGGAGAGTCCTC
>JAGRFX010000211.1 GCA_020445805.1 Rhodocyclaceae bacterium | reverse complement strand
CCAGATGGCCGCCCTCGGGCTGGTGTTCAACGTGCTGTCGGGCGACGCGATCTCGGTCAACCAGGGGGTCTTCATCGGTGCCGGTGCGGTGCTCGTCTATACGCTCTTCGGCGGCATGTGGTCGGTGGCCCTGACGACCTTCGTGCAGATGATCGTGATCGTCCTGGGCCTGCTCTACGTGACCTGGATGGCCGGCGACATGGCCGGGGGCTTCTCGGCCGTCATGGCCAAGGCCTCCTCGGAGGGCAAGTTCGATTTCCTGCCCACCCTCGACCCCACCGACATGCTGGCCTGGGTGGCGGCCCTGCTGACCATGGCCCTGGGCTCGATCCCGCAGCAGGACGTGTTCCAGCGGGTCAACTCCTCGAAGGACGAGCGGGTGGCGATCTGGGGAACCACGCTCGGCGGCCTGTCCTACTTCTTCTTCGCCGCGGTGCCGCTGTTCCTGGCCTACACCGCCACCATGATCGACAACGACATGGTGCTGCGCCTGATGGAGGAGGATACCCAGCTGATCCTGCCGAACCTGATCCTCAACCATATGCCCTTCGTGGCCCAGGTCGTGTTCTTCGGCGCCCTGCTGTCGGTGATCATGAGCACCGCCTCGGGCACCCTGCTGGCGCCCTCGGTGACCTTTTCCGAGAACGTGGTCAAGGGCTTTGCGCCCGGCATGAGCGACAAGGCCCTGCTGATGACGACCCGGGCGACCGTGGTCGGCTTCACCGGTTTCGTCACCTGGTACGCGGTCAGCACCGATTCGTCGATTCACCAGATGGTCGAGAATGCCTATCGCGTGACCCTGGCGGGTGCCTTCGTGCCGCTGGCGGCCGGCCTGTTCTGGAAGCGGGCCAACAACCTGGGCGCGACGATGGCCATCGTCTTCGGTCTGGGGACCTGGCTCTCGCTGGAACTGTTCGGCACCGAAGGCAACGTGGAGCCGCAGCTGATCGGCCTGGTGGCCAGCGCGGTGGGCATGCTGATCGGTGGCCTGGTGGGCAAGCCCACCCCGCAGCACGGCGCCGCCGGTGGGCCGCATCACGCGCACCATGCGGCAGCCATGACGCACCACGCGCACCGGCGCTGAGGCGGGCCGGGACCTGTCAGGGCCCGGTCGTTCCATCACCGCGGGCGAGGCCCGGCCACCCAGGAGACCCCGGCAGGCATGACCCAGTCCTCCCTCGAGCGGGCCGTGGCGCTGCATCAGTCCGGACAGCTGGATGCGGCGGAGACGGCCTACCGGGCCATCCTGGCCATCGAGCCGGATCATGCCCACGCCAGGCACTACCTCGGGGTGCTGGCGCTGCAGCGTGACGATGCCGCCAGCGCGGCGGCCTGGATCACCGAGGCACTGGCCCTGCGGCCGGCCGAGCCGGCCTTCCTGTGCTCGCTGGGGCAGGCGCGGCGACGCGAAGGCCGGTTTGCCGAGGCCGAGGCGGCCTACCGCCAGGCCGTCAAGCGCGCCCCCAGCTTGTTCCAGGCCTGGCACAACCTCGCCGCGCTCTACGAGTCGGCTGGCGACGACGTGCAGGCCATCGAGTGCTTCGAGCGGGCGCGCACGCTTGCCGCCGCGCCCTACCCGGGTGATGCCGGACTGGCGGTGGCCTGTCGGCGCCAGGGCTTCCGCCTGCTAGACCTGGGTCAGCCGGCGGCAGCGGCGGTGCTGTTCCGGCGCGCCTGCGAGCTGAAGCCTGCCGACGCCGGGACCTGGGGGGCCCTGGCGAGCAGCGAGACCCTGGCCGGCCGGCCCCTGGTGGCGCAGGCGGCCTTCGAGCGGGCGCTGGCCCTGGCCCCCGACGACCCGCAGCTGCTCAACAATCGCGCCAACGCGCTGCGCGATGCGGGGCGCCTCGACGAGGCAATGGCGGCCTACGAGGCCGCCATCGCACGTGCCCCGGGCTACCTGGAGGCCCGCAGCAACCTGCTGTTCGCGGCCCTGTCGGCCGCCACCGATGCCGCCTCGCTGGTGGCGCTGGTGCAACGCCACGGGGCGGCTTTCGAAGACCTGGGCGGCGCCGACCAGCCGACCCGGGCCAGCGCGCATCCGCCGCGCATCGGACTCGTCTCGGGCGACCTGAGGGCGCATCCGGTCGCCTGGTTCATGCTGGGCTGGTTCGCCCATCGCGAGCGGGCCCGGTTCCACGTCACGGCCTACCACGCCGGGGCTCGCGAGGATGCCGTGAGCGCACGCATCCGCGAGGGCTGCGACGCCTGGGTGCCCTGCGCGGAGATGGACGACGAGACGCTGGCGGCGCGGATCGCGGACGATGGCATCGACCTGCTGGTGGACCTGGCCGGCCACACCGCCGACAACCGCCTCGGCGTGTTCGCGCGCCGCCCCGCCACGCGCCAGGTGAGCTTTCTCGGCTATGCCGGCACGACCGGCCTCGACTGCTTCGACGCCCGCATCGCCGATGCGCTCACCGAGCCCGATGCGGAGGCCTGGAGCAGCGAGCCCCTGATCCGGCTGCCGGGCAGCTACCTGTGCTACACGCCGCCCATCGAAGCCCCCAGGCCGGCGCCGCTGCCGCTGCGCAAGAACCGCTACGTCACCTTCGGCTGCGCGACCCAGCTGGCCAAGCTGACCGACGCGACCCTGGCCCTGTGGTCGGCGGCCCTGGCCCGGGTGCCGCGCCACCGGCTGTTGCTGCGGTCGATGACGCTCGACGATCCGCTGGTGCGCAAATCGGTGATGGCGCGCATGGCGGCGGCCGGCATCGACGTGAGCCGGGTCCGGCTCGAGGGCCCCAAGCCGCTGGACGCCCACATCAAGGCCTGGCGGCAGGTGGACATCGCCCTCGACACCACCCCCTTCAACCTGGCCACCCAGAGCTGCGATGCCTTGTGGATGGGGGTGCCGCTGGTGACCCTGTCCGGCGACCGCCACGCCGGGCGCCTGGGGGCCAGCCTGCTTCATGCGCTGGGTCTGCCGGAGCTGGTGGCCACATCGCCCCAGGCCTTTGCCGGGATCTGTGCCGCGCTGGCGGCGGATCCGGACCGGCTCGAGGCCTTGCGCGCCGATCTCCGCTCGCGCCTGGCGTTGCCCGGTGCGCCCTGCGATGCTGCGGGCTTTGCCGGGGGCCTCGACGCTGCCTTCGCCGAGGTGCTCAGCCGGCCAGCAGGATCTCGTGGGGCGTCGTCTCGATGATGTGGCGCCGCACGCTCTCCTTGTAGCGGGTGTCGAGCAGGTCGAGCGGATTGAACTCGTCGGTGAGGATCAGCGCGCCGGCCGTGTCGACCGCTACCGGCGGCTGCTGGGCCAGCTGTCGGACCGACGCCGCCAGCGGGTGCACATCGTCGAGGGCGACACGGGCGGCCGGGGCCAGCGGGCCGTCGCTGGCAAGAAGCACGAAGTTGCCCGCCAGCGGTGCGTCGGCGGCGGGCGCGAAGGCCGGGTGCAGCGACACGCCGGCGAAGACGGCCTGCAGGGTGCGGACGATGGCCGGCACCATGGCCTCCTCCCCTTGCACCCCGCCGATCAGGTTGAGGGCCAGGACGCCGCCGGGGGCCAGGCGCGCCTTGACCGCGTGCAGGGCCTCCAGGGACAGCAGGTAGCCGGGCGTGGTGTCGCCGTTGAAGACATCCAGCAGGATGAAATCGAAGGGGCGGCCGGCGCGGGCCAGGTAGGTTCGCGCGTCCTCGATGTGCACCGGGATCTCGCGCGGGAAGTCAAAGTGCCGGCGGGCCATGTCGAGGACCAGCGGGTCGATCTCGACCACCTCGGTATCGATCCCGGCCCGCGCCAGCCAGCGCGGCGCGGCGCCCATGCCGAGCCCCACCACCAGCGCACTGCGGCCCTCCGGCCTGACGGCCAGCGGCAGGCGGGAGAGCAGGTAGGCGTACTCGTAGATCGGGCGTCCGTCGGCCGCGTCCATGCCGCCCTGGACCAGGCCGTCGATGATCATCTCGCGGGTGGTCAGCCGGCTGCCCCGGTACTCGATGACCTTGACCGCGCCATAGAAGCCGTCGCGGGCGGCGACCACGCTCGCTTCGGTGCCGTCCTCGAGGCGCACGCTGGGCAGGTCGCCATGCGGCGCCAGGGCGGGCAGCAGCAGGGCGGCGGCGACCGCGGCAGGCGCGCCGCGTCGTGCCAGCAGGAAGTGGGCGACGGCCAGGGCCACGAGGATCGCGCCGGCCAGGCGCAGGCCGTTGCTGACGCCGACATAGCCCAGCAGATAGAAGCCGGTCAGGGCCGAACCGGCGAAACTGCCGGCGGTGGACACCGCATACAGCACGCCGGCGGTGCGCCCCAGGCGGGCCAGGTCGGCTGCGGCCAGGCGCAACAGGTAGGGCGAGACGCAGCCGAGCAGGAACAGGCTCGGGCCGAAGAGGATCAGGGCCGCCACGAAGGTACCGCCGCGCAGGCCGAAGGCCAGTCCGAACTCCATCACGCCCAGCTTGAGCACGGGCACCAGCAGCACGTATCCGCCTGCCGCCGCGATCAGGCCGAAGAGCCAGTCGGCCCGCGGATGCCGGTCGGCCAGCCAGCCGCCCGTGGCGTAGCCGCCGGCCAGGGAGAGCAGGGTCACGCTGATCAGGGCCGTCCACACGAACAGGCTGACGCCGAAGAAGGGGCCGATGACGCGGGCGCCCAGGATCTCGATGACCATCACCAGGCCGCCGGTCAGGCCGGCGGTGAGGTAGAGGAGGCCGCGGGGAATGGGCTGGATCGGAGGGTGGGCGCGGGCGGGGTCCGTCATGGCGCGGTCATGGCTGGTTCGGGTCAGAGCGCATGATAGGCGACCCGCCCCCCGGGCGCAGGACAATGTCCGCGCGATGTTGATTCAGTGCAGGGTCTGGACCGCGTGGCTGGCTTCCTCGCGGGTGTAGAAGCGGCCGTCGCGCACGAAGCCGGAGACCACCGTGGACTTGATGCGGGTGACGCGGCCCCGCGCGTCGCGGGCTTCGACCGCTTCGGCCGGCAGGCCGTCGACCATGTGGAAGGGCGCGGCGCGCCCGTCGGCGAAACAGGAGGGGAAGACGCGACGGGTCTCGCTGTCGCGGAAGGCCGGGCGAAAGCCCTGCTCGACGTTGCCGGCGCTGACGCCGCCGGTGCCGGCGAAGCGGTGGTTTTCCTGCTGCAGGCGTTGCTGGGCGGTGTCGCTGTCCATGATCGTCTCCCGTCTGTCGTGGCGCCCTCGCCCGACTCCGTACTCCAGAGTCGCTGGCGAAGCGGGGCGCCTTACTGCCTGAGTGACGATCGGGGGGGCAAACCGGTCGAAGGACGCGAAGGCGGCCGTGCGATTGCTCACACGGCCGGTTCCACTAGACCCGGAAGCGGCCAGTCGATTCGCGCAGGGCGTCCGACAGGCGCGCCAGCGCCTCCATGGCCTGCAGGGTCGTGCCCATGGAGGCGCTGGTGCTCTCGCACATGTCGGCGATCTGCTCGACCCGCTGGGCGATGGCGGTGCTGGCACTGCTCTGCTCGCGGGTGGCGTCGGCGACATCACGGATGCGGGCAAGCGAGGCGACCGTGCTGTCGTTGATCTGGCCCAGGGAGTGGCTGGCGTCCTGGACCAGGGACACGCCGCCGCGGACCTCCTGGCTGACCGCTTCCATCGCGTCCACGGCTTCGGTGGTGTCCGTGGACACGCCCCGGATCATCTCCTCGATCTGGACCGTCGCGGTGGCCGTGCGCTCGGCGAGACCCCGCACCTCGTCCGCCACCACGGCGAAGCCGCGCCCCTGCTCCCCGGCGCGGGCCGCCTCGATGGCGGCGTTGAGGGCCAGCAGGTTGGTCTGGGCGGCGATCTCCTTGATCACATTGGCGATGCCGCTGATCTCGTCGGCCCGTTCTGCCAGATGGGCGATGCGGCCCTTGGCGTCCTCGACCGAGCCGGCGATGCGCTGCATGCCGTCGGCTGCCTGGGCCGCCTGCCGGCGCCCTTCCTCGGCCAGCCTGGCGGTCTGGGCGGAGGCCGCCTGGGTGTCTCCGGCGTTGTCCGAGATGTGGTTGATGCTGACCGTCATTTCCTCCACGGCCGCGGCAATCGAGGCGGTGGCGTCGGTCTGCCGCTCGGTGGAGGCGGCCACCTCCTGGGCAATGCCCGAGATGCGGTGCGAGCTGTCGGCCACCTCGCGGGCGCTGCCGGCGATGGATCCCACCACCTGCCGGAGGTCCGCGACCATGGTCTTGAGGGCGCCGAGCAGGGAGTCGGGCGGGCCATTCACGACCACCTCCGAACTGAGATCGCCCTTGGCGATGCGCAGCATCACCTCGCTGGCGTAGGCGGGATCGCCGCCCAGCTGCCGGACGATGCCGCGGGCGATGAGGAAGGCCACCAGCGAGACCACCAGGGCCAGTCCGAAGGCGACCGACAGGTTGCGCACCAGCATCGAGCGGAAGGCTGCGTCGGCGCTCTCGAGATAGATGCCGGTGCCGTAGGCCCAGCCCCAGGGCTTGAAGGCCGCCACGTGCGAGACCTTGGGCTCCGGTGTGCCCCCGGCCTTGCGGGGCCAGACATATTCGATGGTCTGCGTCTTGCCGGTACGCGCCACCTCGGCAATCCGGTCGAACAGTGCCACGCCGTTGGCATCGGTCTTGCCGGCCAGCGACTTGCCCTCGATCTCGGGCTTGGTCGGCACCAGCAGCGCAACCGCGTCCTGGTTGTAGATGAAGATGTAGTTGGCGTTGTCCTCGAAGCGCAGGGCGCGCAGCGTCGCCAGTGCCTCGGCCTGGGCCGTCTTGCGATCGAGGCGTCCTTCGGTCTCCAGTGCGTGGAAGCGCCCGATGATGGTCCCGGCCGCCTCGACCACATGCTGGATCCGCTTGTGCTCCAGGGCGGTCACGTCGGACCGGTTGTGCAGGGAAGCCAGCCCGGTCAGGGCGATGAAGCCGGTCAGGGCGGTCGCGACGAGCACGAACAAGCGCCATGCCAGCGAAAGTCTGGCCAATCCGTTCATGGTGAATCCTCTCCGTTTTATTGGGCCGCCCCGCGCGGGGCAGTACCCGGTTTGTCCGGAGATCTACGGAGAAAGTAATAGCGCGCTTGAGCCGGACCGCGCGACCGGTTGACACAGGTCAACCGGTCGGCCGCGTCCGGCCCGGCCGGCGTCAGAGTTCGCGCGGCAGGATGATCATCCAGCGGACGCCGAAACGGTCCGCCACCATGCCGAACTGGTGGGCGAAGAAGGTGGGCCCCAGGGGCATCAGCACCTGGCCGCCGTCGGTCAGGGCCGCGTAGTGCGCGCGCGCCGTGGCCTCGTCCGGCACGGAGAGGCTGAGCGAGAAGCCCTCGAAGCGGGTTTCGCCGGAGGCCATGCCGTCCGAGGCCATGATCATGGCGTCGCCGATCTTCAGGTTGGCGTGCATGACCTTGTTCGGGTCGGTGGGGCCGGGGCCGCAGCCCTCGCCGGGCGAGTCGCCCGGAGGGGCATCGGCAAAGCGCATCAGCGCGGTGATCTCGGCGCCCAGGCGCTGGACGTAGAAATTGAGGGCATCTTCGCAACAGCCTTCGAAGAAGAGGTAGGG
>JAGRFX010000210.1 GCA_020445805.1 Rhodocyclaceae bacterium | reverse complement strand
CATGATGGGCCTGCCCATCGAGCGCCTGGTGCTGGCCACCAACGAGAACGACGTGCTCGACGAGTTCTTCCGCACCGGCACCTACCGGCCGCGCGGCACGGCCGAGACCCACGCCACCTCGAGCCCCTCCATGGACATCTCGAAGGCCTCCAACTTCGAGCGCTTCGTCTTCGATCTCGTCGGTCGCGACGGGCAGGTGGTCAGCGAGCTGTGGAGCGGTGTCGAGCGGGGCGGCGCCTTCGACCTGATGGGCTCCCAGTACTGGGCCTGCATCGAGGACTACGGCTTCGTCTCGGGCAGCAGCTCCCACCAGGATCGTCTGGCGACGATCCGGCAGTGCTTCGAGCGCCACGGGGTCGTCATCGATACCCATACGGCCGATGGGCTGAAGGTCGCGCTCGAGCACCCGGTGCCCGGCGTGCCCATGCTGGTGCTCGAGACCGCGCTGCCGGCCAAGTTCGAGGACACCATCCGCGAGGCGCTGGGGCGCCTCCCCGACCGGCCGTCCGACCTGGCCCACATCGAGACGCTGCCCCAGCGTGTCGAGGTCATGGATGCGGACGTCGGCGCGGTGCGGGCCTACATCGAGGCCCATTGCGGGTAGGGGCTGCCGTGAACCTCGCCATGTGGAACAAGCGCTTCGCCGACGCCGGCGAGGCCTTCGTCTTCGGCGAGGCGCCCAACCACTTTGTCGAGGCCGAGGCGTCGGCGCTGCCGGCGGGGGCATCGGTGCTGTCGGTGGCCGATGGCGAGGGACGCAACAGTGTCTTCCTCGCCGGGCGGGGGCATCCGGTGCATGCGGTCGAGTTTTCGCCGGTCGCGATCGCCAAGGCGCGGGGGCTCGCCGCGCGGCGGGGCGTCGATGTGCGGTTCGAGGAGGCCGACCTCTTCGCCTGGGACTGGCCCGAAGCCGCCTATGACGTGGCGCTGGCGGTCTTCATCCAGTTCGCCACGCCGGCCCAGCGCGTCACGCTGTTCGCGCGGCTCGCCGCCGCCGTGCGGCCCGGCGGCCTGTTGCTGATCCACGGGTACACGCCCGAGCAGGTGGCCTACGGCACCGGCGGCCCGCCCTGCGCCGAGCACATGTACACCGAGCCCCTGATGCGCGCGTGCTTCGCCGGGCTCGAGATCCTGCGCCTCGAAGCCTATGAGCGCGAGATCGACGAGGGGCCCGGGCACCGTGGCCGTTCCGCACTGATCGACTTCGTGGCCCGCCGGCCCGCCTGAAGGCGTCGCTCGTCCGCCGTTTTCAGCCGGCTGCCCGGGTCCTCACCCGTGTCGGCGCGCCTGCACCATAATCGGGCATCGTGTCCTGGCGGCCGACTTGAGAATGTTCCCCAACTGCCCTGGTGGCTTGCGTCAAAGGTGTGCCCTGCGCTGGCTGCTGGCGCTGGGGATCGGCTGGTTCGCGTCCATCGCGATCGTGGCCGCGTCGCCGACCGACAAGGTCCGGATCCAGCTGCGCTGGCTGCACCAGTTCCAGTTCGCCGGCTACTACGCCGCGCTCGAGAAGGGCTTCTACCAGCAGGAAGGGCTCGAGGTCGAGCTCGTCGAAGGTTCGCCTGACCGCCAGCCGGTGCGGGAGGTGCTGGCCGGACACGCCCAGTATGCAGAAGGCAACAGCGAGGTCCTGCTGGCCCGCCTGCAGGGCGAGCGCCTGGTGGCGCTGGCGGCCATCTTCCAGCATTCCCCGTCGGTCCTGCTGGCCCTGCGCCGTTCGGGCATCGAGTCGCCCCACGACCTGATCGGCAAGTCCGTGATGCTGATGGACAACCGCAACGATCCGGACTTCCTGACCATGCTGCTCAACGAGGGCATCTCGCCCGATCGGGTCAACGTGCTGCCCAGCAGCTTCGATTTCGCCGACCTGCTGGAAGGTCGCGTCGATGCCTTCAATTCCTACCTGACCAACGAGCCCTTCCTGCTGCAGCAGCGGGGCATCGACTACACGGTCATCAATCCGCGCAACTACCGGGTCGACTTCTACAGCGACATCCTCTTCACCGACGAGGACGAGCTGCGCAACAACCCGCGGCGCGTCGAGGCGGTGCGACGTGCGACCCTGCGGGGGTGGCGCTATGCCATGGAGCATCCCGAGGAGATCATCGAACTCCTGATCACCCGCTACGGGGTTACCAAGAGCCGCGAGCACCTGCGATTCGAAGCCGAAGCGATCCGTGGCCTGATGCTGCCGGACCTGGTCGAGATCGGCCACATGAATCCCCAGCGCTGGAACCACATGGCGGACACCTTCGTCCGGGCCGGGGTCGTCAAGGACACGAATGGCCTGGAGGGCTTCGTGTATGGCGAGTTCCGGGAGCGTCCCCTGCCGGCCTGGGTTGCCGGCTCGCTGCTGGGCGGGGCCGTGCTGAGCGTCGTCGCGACCCTGCTGGCCATTCACTTCTTCCGCATGAACGGCCGGCTGAAGCGGGCCGAAAACGAGGTCCGGACCGCCAACCAGATGCTCACCGAGAAGCTCGCCGAGATCGAGGACCTCCACGAGCGGCTCCAGGAGCGCGCCATGCGCGACGCCCTGACGGGCCTCTACAACCGCCGCTACCTGGACGAGACCCTCGGGCGCGAGCTGGCGCGTGCCAAGCGCGAGGGCTATCCGCTGTGCCTGGCCCTGATCGACATGGACCACTTCAAGCAGGTGAACGACACCTATGGCCATATGGCCGGTGACGAGGTGCTGCAGCACCTCGGCCGGCTCCTGCGCAGCAATGCCCGTGAGGGCGACATTCCCTGTCGCTACGGTGGCGAGGAGTTTGCGCTGGTGATGGCGGGCATGCCCCTGGCCGCGGCGCGCGAGCGGGCCGAGGCGTGGCGAAGCCTGTTTGCGGCCAGCCCGGTCCGCCACGGCCAGCTGAGCATCGCGGTCACCATGTCGGTCGGCCTGGCGGCCTATCCGGACAACGCCAATACCGCCGAAGAGTTGATGCAGCTGGCCGACGAGGCCCTGTACCGGGCCAAGGGCGAGGGGCGCAACCGGGTGGCGCTGGCCGGGTAGGCGGGCGACAGCGGGTCAGAGATAGAGCATCGCCGGGAAGATCGTGAGGGCCACCAGGAAGAGCAGCCAGTCGAGGCGCCGGCGGGCCAGGAATCCGGTGAAGTGCATGACCAGCACCGCAACGGCGAAGATGTAATACAGCGTGAACAGCATCCTGGGCTCCGGTGGTGTGCGGGGCGGCGCGGGCCCGCCTACTCCTCGATGTGCCTGAGCGACAGATCGACGGCCTTCACGTCCTTGGTGAGACCGCCGATCGAGATCCGGTCGACGCCGGTCTCGGCAATCTCCCGCACGCGCTCCAGGCTGACGCCGCCCGAGGCCTCCAGTTCCGCCCGACCCTCGGTGATGCGCACGGCCTCGGCCATCTGGTCGAGGCTCATGTTGTCGAGCAGGATCATGCGCGCCCCGGCCTCGAGGGCCTCCCGCAACTGGCTCAGGGTTTCGACCTCCACCTCGATGAAGGCGTGGGACGGCGTGATGCGACGCGCTTCCGCCAGCGCCTCGGTCACGCTGCCCGCGGCGATGATGTGGTTTTCCTTGATCAGGACGCCGTCGTACAGCCCGATCCGGTGATTGACGCCACCGCCAACGAGAACCGCATATTTCTGCGCCAGGCGCAGGCCCGGCAGGGTCTTGCGGGTGTCGACGATGCTGGCGCGGGTGCCCTGGACCGCGTCCACGAAGCGGCGCGTCTTGGTGGCCGTGCCGGACAGCAGCTGGAGGAAATTGAGGCCGGTGCGCTCGGCGGTCAGCAGGGTGCGCGCGCTGGCGGCGATGTCGCAGAGGGGCTGGTCCGGCTCGACCCGGTCGCCATCGCGGACGTGCCAGGTGACCAGTGCGCTCGGCTGGAGCGCGGCGAAGGCGGCCTCGAACCAGGCACTGCCGCAGATGATGGCCGATTCCCGGGTGATGACCCGTCCCCGCGCCTGGACGTCGTCGCCGATCAGGTGGGCGGTGAGGTCGCCCGTGCCGATGTCCTCAGCCAGGGCCGCGCTGACATTCCGGTGAATCTCGACCCGCAGTTGCTCGCCGATGGCCATCCGACCTCCCTATTGCGTTGCCGCGCATTCTAGCGTGAATCGCGGGGGGCGGGACCGGCGCGGGCCCTCCCGAGAGGGCCGGCGAATTCGATGTCCGGAAGCCGCGAGCAGGGTGCCATGCGGGGCGCCATAATCGCTGCATGATGCTGAACGACCCCGATGCCTGCTACCAGGCCCTGCTCAGTCGCGACGGGCGATTCGACGGCCGATTCTACGTCGGCGTCTCGAGCACCGGTATCTACTGCCGGCCGGTGTGCCGGGTGCGCACGCCGAAACCCGAGAACTGCCGCTACTTCCCCAGCGCGACCGCCGCCGAGGCCGCCGGTTTCCGGCCCTGCCTGCGCTGCCGGCCCGAGCAGGCACCGGGCCGGGCCCCGATCGACGCGACGGCCCGGCTGGTGCAGGCCGCGGTGGGCCTGGTCGAGGAGCGGCTCGATGCCGCGTGGACCGTCGAGTCGCTGGCGGCCCGCGTCGGCGTCACGCCGCGTCACCTGCGCCGGCTGTTCGAGGCCACCTTCGGCCTGGCCCCGTCCGCCTATCTGGCCCGCCGCCGGATCCAGGTGGCGCGCCAGCTCCTGGCCGCCAGCGAGCTCCCGATCGGTGAGGTGGCGCTCGCTGCGGGCTTCCGCAGCCTGCGCTGCTTCAACCAGTCCTTCCGCACCCACTGCGGGATGCCGCCCGGCCAGATCCGGCGGTCGCCTGTCGATGCGGATGGCAGTGGCAGCTTTCCGCTGGCCTGGCGGGCACCCTACGACTGGGATGCCATGTGCGGTTTCCTGGGTCGGCGGGCGATTCCGCTGGTCGAGGCGGTGGTGCATGACGGCGCACGGCCGGGCTACAGGCGGGTGGTCGGCCTGCGGGACGACCAAGGGAACGGACCGACCGGCTGGGTCAGCGTGACGCCGGGCGACCATGGGCTCACGGTACGGATCTCAGCGGCGCTGCTGCCCCGCTTCCCGGCCGTCCTCGCGCGCCTGCGGCGCCTCTTTGACCTGGACTGCGACCCCCAGGAGGTGGGCGCCGTACTGGGATCCGTCGCGGCCAGGCGCCCCGGCCTGCGGCTGCCCGGCTCGGTGGATGGATTCGAGACCAGCGTGCGCGCCATCCTGGGGCAGCAGGTCAGCGTGCAGGCCGCGCGAACGCTGGCGACCCGCCTGGTCGAGCGTTTCGGCGGGGCGATCGACACGCCCTGGCCCGACCTCCGGCGGGCCTTCCCGCCCCCGGCGGTGCTGGCGGCCCAGCCCGCGGAGGCACTGGCCGCGCTCGGCATCCTGCCGGCGCGCGCGCGGGCGATCATCGGGCTGGCGGGGGCGGTCGAGCGGGGCGACCTGATGCTGGTGCCCAATGCCGACGTGGGCGCCACCCGCGCGGCCCTGCTGGCCCTGCCGGGGATCGGGCCATGGACGGCGGAGTACATCCTGATGCGCGCGCTGTCGTGGCCGGATGCCTTTCCGGAAGGCGACGTGGGCATTCACAAGGCGCTGGGGATCGACAAGCGGGCGGAGGTCGCCCGGCGGGCGGAGGACTGGCGCCCGTGGCGGGCCTACGCGGTCATACACCTGTGGCAGCATCTGGAGGATGGGCATGAACCATGACATGGACACGCGGCGGGCTGCGACGCCGCTGGGCGAGGTGGCGGTCACCCTGGACCGCGGTCGGCACATCCGTCGCCTGAGCTTCGACGCCGCCGATGCCGAAGGGGGCGCGCGGGACCCGCAGCTCGAGGCAGCGCTGGCCGCCTGGTTCGCGGACGGCGAGCTGGCAGGGGGCTTTGCCTGCGATCCGGCGGGCACCCCCTTCCAGAAGCAGGTCTGGGCGGCGGTCGCGCGACTGCCGCGGGGCCGGACCTGCAGCTACACGGAGCTGGCCGCTGCGCTGGGAAGGCCGCGGGCGGCGCGGGCCGTGGCACGGGCGCTGGCGACCAACCCGGTGCTGCTGCTGGTCCCCTGCCACCGGGTGGTGGGGCAGGACGGGGCCCTGCGGGGCTATGCCGGGGGCCTCGAGCGCAAGCGCGCGCTACTGGCGATGGAGGCGACCCCCCCTCGATGACACGCCGAGACGGTTTCGACCTGTTCCTGCTGGCCGCCATCTGGGGGGCCTCGTTCCTGTTCATGCGGGTGGCGGCCCCGGCCTTCGGCCCGGGGCCGTTGATCGAGCTGCGTGTCGGGGTCGCGGCCCTGGTCCTGCTGCCCTTCCTGGTCCGCCATCGACAGTTGTCCTACCTGCGCTCCCACCTGGGTCCGCTGGCCTTCATCGGCCTCAGCAATTCGGCGCTGCCCTTCGTGCTCTATGCCTGGGCCCTGCTGGCGCTGCCTGCGGGCTTCGCGGCGGTGGCCAATGCCAGCGCACCCCTGTGGGCCGCGCTGGTCGCCTGGCTGTGGCTGCACGATCGCCTCGAGCGGCGCGCCGTCGTGGGCCTGGCGCTCGGCTTTGCCGGGGTCCTGGTCCTCAGCTGGCGTCGCCTGGGCTTCGACGACAGCGGCTCGGGCTGGGCGGTACTGGCCTGCCTGGCGGCGACCCTGTCCTATGGCATCGCGGCCAACTACACCAAGCGCCACCTGACCGGCGTGCCGCCCCTCGCCGTGGCCGGGGCCAGCCAGCTATTCGCCGCGCTGATGCTGCTGCCGCTGGCGCTGATCCAGTGGCCCGCGCACATGCCCGGAGCCGGTCCGTGGCTGGCGGTCATCGTGCTGGGCGTGGCCTGTACCGGCCTGGCCTACTTCCTGTACTTCCGGCTGATCGAGCGGGTGGGGCCGGCGCGGGCCATCTCGGTGACCTTCCTGGTGCCGCTCTTCGGCATGCTGTGGGGCGTGCTGTTCGGCGATGAGTCCGTCACCGCCAACATGCTGGCCGGCTGCGCCATCATTCTGGCCGGCACGGCCCTCACCCATGGGCTGGTCGGACGAGTCCGACACGCCGGCGGGGAAACTCGCGGCGCGCGATGACGTCCCAAGGGGGTCAGTCACCCCACGGAGGTCATCATGGAACAACCCGTCCACAGCATGAGCAACCTGTTCGCGCAGCTCGGCCTGCCGAACGACAAGGCGTCCATCGCCCGTTTCATCGAGACCCACCGGCCGCTGCCCGAGAGCACCCGGCTGTCCGAGGCGCCGTTCTGGAACCCGGCCCAGGCGGCCTTCCTGCGCGAGGAGATCCAGGACGACGCCGACTGGGCGCCGATCATCGACGAACTGAACGCCGACCTCCATGGCAGCCCCTGATTCGGTGCGCGTCGAACACGACGCGCTCGGGCCGGTCGAGGTGCCGGCGGCGCGCCTGTGGGGCGCCCAGACCCAGCGCTCGCTGGCCCACTTTGCGATCTCCGACGAGCGCATGCCGCTGGCCCTGGTGTACGCCCTGGTCGAGGTCAAGCGCGCCTGCGCGCGGGTCAATGCGGACCTGGGTAGGCTGTCGCAGCCCGTCGCCGATGCCATCGTGGCCGCCGCAGG
>JAGRFX010000209.1 GCA_020445805.1 Rhodocyclaceae bacterium | reverse complement strand
AAAAATCATCCGGTGGCCTGCGACGGCGGTGCCCCGCCCATATGGGTGCAAATGTACGCGGGCAGGGGCTTTCTGGCTATGTCTGCAGATGTCCGGTTGGTCGGCGGCGTCGAAGCTCCCCTAAAACTGCAGGACTTATGCAGGCGCCCTGCAAGTTTCAAACGGCGAAGCGGCGCAATCTGAACCCAGGTCGCAAGGCCGTGCAGCAGGAAGCGCGGCGCGAGACCGAAACCAACCCACAGGAGAGAGAACATCATGAACACCGCCACCATCGCCGCCGCCACCCCCGCCACCCAAACCCCCGACTACGAGGCCATCAAGACCAAGCAGAACGCCGCCTGGTCCTCCGGTGACTACGCCATCGTCGGCACCACCCTGCAGATCGTCGGCGAGCAGCTCGCCGAAGCCCTCGACGTGCGCTCGGGCCAGTCGGTCCTGGACGTGGCCGCCGGCAACGGCAACTTCACGCTGGCCGCGGCCCGCCGCTGGGCCGAGGTGACCTCCACCGACTACGTGCCGGCCCTGCTGGAGCGCGGTGCCGAGCGTGCCCAGGCCGACCGCCTGGCGGTGAACTTCCACTTCGCCGACGCCGAAGACCTGCCCTTCACCGATGGCCTCTACGACGTGGTGGCCTCCACCTACGGGGTGATGTTCACGCCGAACCAGGAGCAGGCCGCCGCCGAGATGCTGCGCGTGTGCCGCCCGGGCGGCCGCATCGGCCTCGCCAACTGGACGCCGGAAGGCTTTGTCGGGCGCATCTTCAAGATCATCGGCCGCTACCTGCCGCCGCCCCTGGGCGTGAAGTCGCCGGCCCTGTGGGGCACCGCTGCCCACCTCGACACGCTCTTCGGCGCCGGCGCCAGCGCGATCCGCATCACCGAGAAGTCCTTCGCCTTCCGCTATCGCTCCGCGGCGCACTTCATGGAGATCTTCCGCAGCTACTACGGCCCGGTCCACAAGGCCTTCGGCGCCCTCGATGCCGAGCGCCAGGCCAGCCTGCACCAGGACCTGATGGACCTGATCGCCGAGTTCAACGTGGCCACCGACGGCACGATGGTGGTGCCCTCCGCCTACCTCGAAGTGGTGATCGAGCGCCGCTGAGCGCGGCCCGAAAAGGCAATCGCCCCGCTGGCCTCGATGGGCCGGCGGGGCGAATTCATTTCGTCCGCTGTGGGCGCCGAGCCCCTCAGGTATAGCGCGTCACGTCGAAGCCGCTCTTGGCCACCTCGAAGAAGTACAACTGGTTCCAGCCACGGTACCCGGGCATGTCGGTCATCAGATCGCCGCGCACGAGGCGGGGAAATTCGGCATTCGTGACCCGGATCCATTTCTTGGCGCCGCCATCGTAGGCATTCCGCTCCACAACGCCCCCATTGCCCTGCTTCCATTTCCAGAAGGGCTCGCCACCAAAGTGGCTGAGCTGCCGGCGCACAAAATGAAAACCCTCTGCCTTGACGAGCAGTGCGATCAGGTACCAGTCGGCGCGCGGGGTCGGGATGGTACCGGCGGTGACGGTCTGGGCGGTGGTCTCGAGCAGTAGCTTGACCTTGGCGCCGCCGTCGGCCAGCACGCCGTCTCGCAGGCGGCGCGCATAGTCGGCGGCGTCGGAGCCGGGTTTCTCACCCGCCGGGCAGGCCGTGCCCGAGCCGCCCGGCGCCGCGCATTTGGCGGCATAGCCGTAGCAATTGGCGGTACTGCTGAAGAATTCGGTGTCCTGCTTGGACATGCGCTCGCCTCCGAAGCGTTGCGGCTGAAAGAAGGCCCGCGCTCAGGCCGGCGGAATCGTCTGCTGGAAGCTGGGTCGCGCCAGCAGGCGGGCCGCGTAGGCGGCGAGGGCGGGGTGGGCGCTGCGCCAGTCGATCTCGCTGAAGCGGAAATCCAGGTAGGCCAGGGTACAGCCCGCCGCCACGTCGGCCACCGAGAGCTGGCCGTGGTCGAGGCCGTCGGCGTCGCTGACCCGCTGGGCCATGGCCGCCAGGCCGCGCTCGATCTTGCCGAGCTGGCGGGCGATGGTGTCGGCGCTCTGCTGCTCGGCGGGGCGCTTCTTCTCCAGGAAGGTCAGTACCGCGGCGTCGGTGATGCCGTCGGCCAGGGCCTCGCTCTGGCGCACCGGCAGGGCCGTGGCCCGGTCGGCGGGGATCATCTCGGGCGAGGGGTAGGTGGTGTCGAGGTACTCGGCGATCACCGGCGAGTCGAACCAGATGCGGCCGTCATCCGCCACCAGCGCCGGTACCTTGCCGAGCGGGTTGAAGTCGGGCACGTGGGTGTCGGCGTTCCAGGGCACATCATTGACCAGCTCGAAGTCGAGCTTCTTCTCGGCCAGGATGATGCGGATCTTGCGGGCGTAGGGGCTGGTGAGGGAGCAGACGAGGCGCATCGATGACTCCTTGGGGTACGTGGCGGGCGCAGGGTCGCGCTCAGAGGGGCTGCCAGCGCTGGGCGATGATGTCGCGAATCACGTGCAGCTTGCCATGGAAGAAATGGTCGGCGCCGGGCACGACCACCACCGGCAGTTCCTGGGGGCGTGCCCAGTCGAGCACATTCTGGAGATCCACGGTCTCGTCCTGCTCGCCGTGGATGACCAGGGTGCTGGCGGGCACGGGCTCGGTGCTGTAGCTGCGCGCGCCGGTGACCTCGCCGGCAGCGGTGCCCACCAGCACGATGCGCTCGGGCGGCGTTACGCCGGGGGCCAGGCGGGCGGCGACCCGGGTCTGGACGAAGGCGCCGAACGAGAACCCGCCCAGTCCGATGGGCAGGCTGCCCCAGCGCGACTGCGCCCAGGCCAGCACCGCCAGCAGGTCTTCGGTTTCGGCGCCGCCGTGGTCGTGCTGGCCTTCGCTCTGGCCCACCCCGCGGAAGTTGGGGCGCAGGGTGGCGAAGCCCATGTCGCGGAAGGCGCGCGCCAGGGTGTGGGCCACCTTGTTGGTGTTGGCGCCGCCGAACAGGGGGTGCGGATGGGCCACCAGGGCGATGCCGCGCACGGTGGCCGGCGCGTCGATGAGGACCTCGATGGTGCCGTCGGGCCCGTTGAGCAGGGCCTTCTCGGTGGGCAGCGGGCGGGTCATGGTGTCTCCTTGGGGGGGCTTACGGCAGACGGAGGCGCTCGACGATCACACCCTTCACCAGGTGGCTTTCGATGATCTCGTCGATGTCCTCCTTGTCCACGTAGGTGTACCAGACGTTGTCCGGATACACCACCAGCACCGGGCCGTCGTCGCAGCGGTCGAGGCAGCCCGCCTTGTTGATGCGGATGTTGCCCTTGCCCTTGAGGCCCAGCTTGCCGATCCGGTCCTTGGCATAGGTCTGCATGTCGGCGGCCTTGTGGTCGTTGCAGCAGGTTTCGCCCTCGGCGCGCTGGTTGGTGCAGAAGAAGACGTGGTGCTTGAAGTAGCTCATGGGTGGCTCCGTGACGGGGGCGCCGGGTTCGCGCCGGACCGGGGGTTCGATTATCGCCGCATCGCGGGGTTCAACGCCCCGAGAACGGTCAGGTAGGCCAGCGCCAGGAAGGGCCACATGCTGGAGACCAGTCCGGTGGCGCCGTGGAAGTTCAGGAAGTGGCTCTGGCCGATCAGCTGCGGATAGGACATCAGGTAGGGATTCTGCGGCGCCAGGTTGATCAGCACCGTGGCGGCCAGCAGGGCCATGGCGGCCAGGCCCTGGGCCAGGGCACGGGGCAGCATCAGTCCGAGCGCCACCAGCGGGATGCCGGCCACCACGCCGGCCCGCCAGCCCGGGGTGGCCCAGGCGAAGGGGTCGGCGGACACCAGGAAGCTGACGCTGGCCAGCACGTGGGCACCCAGCGCCAGCAGCACCAGCAGGGCAATGGCGCCATAGCTGGGCACGCGCATCATCGAGCGGGCAAGCAGCACCACCGCGACCAGATGTCCGGCCGTGGCGGCCGCCTCGAGGCGCAGGAACTCCTGGGGCGAGAAGGGCAGCGGCGTCGGCAGCTCGAGCAGGCGGCGCAGGTCGCCGGTGGAGAACACCAGGCTCTCCGGCGTGAGCTGGGCGAACAGCCACAGGGCCATCAGCGAGAGGCCCGCGTCGCCCATGTGGCCATCGATGATGCTGCGGCTGCGCCAGCGGTGCAGCCCGCCCTCGCGGGCGAACAGGCGTGGCCCCAGCCAGGCGCCGAGCAGCGCGCCGAGCAGCGCCCCCAGGCTGTTGAAGCCCAGGTCCACGTTGGAGGCGACGCGGGTTGGAAGGTAGTTCTGGACGGTCTCCAGGGCCAGGCTGAGCGCGAAGCAGACCACCACCGCGACCACCACGCAGGCCCCCAGCCGCAAACCCCGGGGCAGCGCGGGCACGATCAGGAAGCCCAGCGGCATGAAGCCCAGCAGGTTCAGCACCATGTCGTTGACCCGGTAGTAGCGGGGCCAGGGTGCGCGCAGGAACTCCAGCGGATCCAGCCCGCTGCCGTGCCAGTCGGCAAACGGATGCAGACAGGCGTAGACCACCAGCAGGCCGTAGGCCAGGGCCAGGTGACGGGGCAGGTGGGTCGTCGAGCGGAACACCGAGGGCTGAGCTCCGGGGTCGGATCGGCTGGTCGGTCATTCTAGCGCGCCGGAGAGGCGCGCCAGACAACGGTTTGCGGCCGATTGCCCGCCCTGGCTCAGGCGAGCTGTGCCACCAGGTGGTCGATGAAGGCCCGGGCCTTGGGCGAGGGATGGGCGCCGGGCAGGTAGAGGATCCACACCCCGCCCTGGTAGGCAGTCTCCAGGTGCCAGTCGGCCAGCACTGGCGCGATGCGGCCGGCCTCGAGGGCTGCGCGGGCGGCGAAGTCGGGCAGGCTGCCGATGCCGAGCCCGGCCTCGATGCCTTCGCGCCGGACCTCGGTGTGATTGGCCACGTAGCGGCCGCGCACCCGGACCTGGGCCGTTTCGCCGCCGCGGCGGAAGCGCCAGAGGTTGTCGTCGGCGGTCTCGCCCAGGTAGATGCACTGGTGCCCGGCGAGGGCCATCGGATGGTCGGGCGTGCCCTGGCGCGCCAGGTAGGCGGGGCTGGCGTAGAGGCCCTGGCGCACGGTCATCAGCCGCCGGGCAGCCAGCCCGGGCGGCGGTGCATCGGTGATGCGCACCGCCAGGTCCACGCCGTCGCGGATCAGGTCCGTGTCGCCGTCGGTCAGCATCAGCTGCACGTCCACGTCGGGAAAGCGCGCCAGGAACGGCGGTACCAAGGGGTGGATGACCTGCCGCGCCAGGGCCTTGGGCGCGCTGACCCGCAGCAGGCCCCGAGGTGCCTCGGGCGTGCCGCCGCTCACCTCGCCGGCCGCGAGGGCCGCCCGGAGCATCTCGCGGGCATGGCGATGGACCTCCGCGCCGCCTTCGGTGAGCCGCAGGCTGCGGGTCGTGCGCTCGAGCACGCGCAGCCCCAGGGCGGCCTCGAGCCGTGCCACCTGGCGGCTGATGGCCGAGGGCGTGGTGGCGAGCCGGCGGGCGGCCGCGGAGAAGCTGCCGGCCTCGACCACATGGACCAGCACCGCCAGGTCGGGCAGGAGGGTCAGCCACTGATTTGTGCGCATCGGGCAAAACAGCTTGTTGGATTGACGTGATTATCGCGCAACGTGTGCCAATCGATACTGCCGGCATCGCCATGTTCAGGGAGTTGCCCGATGGAGGCCCTTCTCCACGCCGACCACCGTCGTCGCCTGCCGGCGGAGGCACTGCTGCTGCTCGTCGCCGCCATCTGGGGCAGCAGCTACGGGGCCGCCCGCACGGCGCTGGATCACTTTCCGGTGCTCGGCTTCCTGGCGCTGCGCTTCGGCATCACGGCGCTGCTGCTGGCGCCGCGGCTGGTGGTTCTGCCGCCGGAGGCGCGCCGGGCCAGCGTCTCGGCGGCCTGGCCGCTCGGGCTGCTGCTGCTGGCGATCTTCCTGGCAGAGACCTGGGGCGTGTTGCTCGCCGGTGCGGTGGGGACGGCCTTCCTGATCAGCACCTGCACGGTCTTCACGCCGCTCGTGGCGTGGGGGCTGCTGGGCCGGCGGCCGGCCGCCGGCACCGGTTGGGCGGTCTCGCTCAGCCTCTGCGGGGCGCTGCTGCTGGCCGGTGGCCCGGTGGATGTGCGCTCGGGCGGGGCCGCCCTGGTCCTGCTGGCTGCGCTGCTGCGGGCGGTGATGGTGTGCGCGAGCCACCGCCGGCTGGCCCCGGCCTCGGTCGATCCGCTGGCCGTGACGGCCGTGCAGGCCGCGGTGGTGGCGGGTGGCTGCCTGGTGCTGGCGGCGGTCCGGGGTGAGGTGGGCGATCCGCTGCCGACGGCGCCGGCCTTCTGGGGCGCGACGCTCTACCTGGTGCTGTTCGCGACCATTCTCGCGTTCCAGGTCCAGAACGTGGCGGTGCGACGCTGCGATCCGACCCGGGTCGGGCTGCTGCTGGGCAGCGAGCCCCTGTTCGGGGCCCTGGTGGGCTGGCTGTGGCTGGGCGAGCAGCCGGGCGTGGCCGGCTGGCTCGGTGGGGCGATGATCGTGCTGGGCTCGGCGCTGGCCCTCTGGCCGGCGCGGCGGGCTCAGGTGCCGTGAGGCCGGACGCCGGGCAGCCGCAGGCGCTCGAGCACCTGGCGGGGACGCAGCCGTTCGGCGAGGGCATCCCAATCCACCGCGTCGAGGGTGTTCTTGACCAGCAGGCCCAGCTCGGTGTCGCCCTCCATCAGCAGGCGGCGGCTGAAGAACAGGGTGTCCGGGTCCTCTTCGCGCAGGGCCAGGGCGATGAAATCGCGCAGCGTGGCGGAGATGCGCAGGTCTTCGGCCTGCCGGTCGAAGACCGGGCGGAAGCCGCGGGGACCGAGGGCGAAGCGCAGGCGCAGGCCGGCGTCGCTTACCACCACCAGCAGGCGCTTGCCCAGCAGGGGCTCGAGCTGGTCGCGGGGGAGCACCCGGTCGAGGGCCAGGTTGAGCGCCGTGACCAGGCCCAGGGTGGGCGGCAGCTGGGGCAGGCGCCCGACCAGGGCGGCGAGGCGGGCGGGCAGGGTGAAGGCGGGTAGCTTGCGTTCCACGGTGGATTCCTCAGGCGACGTATTCCTCGACCCCGGGGCGGCCATGCCAGAAGCCGTTGCAGGCCTCTGCCGGCATCAGCCCGCGGCTCTCGTCGAAGGCCTCGCGGGCGTCCCGGCGGCCATCGGCGACGGCACGGAACAGCTCGGCGACCTCGCGGGTTCCGCTCGCCTGGGGGCTGATGCGCAGCACGTCCACGGGCCCGCCGGAGAGGGCGGGCAGGTCGGCCAGCAGGTTGTGCACCCGGGCCGACTGGGTCTGGATGCCGTTGATGGTCAGGAAGGGCTGGCCCTCGCGGGTGTTCAGGGTCAGGCCGTCGGCGAACTCGATGCAGCGGAAGGCGCAGTCGTCCTTCTGCAGGTTGAAGTGGCGTGCCGTGAAGCAGCGCGCCGAGTAGGCCAGCGGCAGGCGGCCGGAGGCGAAGACTTCGGTCTCGAGGGGCTCGCCGTGGGCCGAGAGCAGGCCGGACAGGGTCGCGCCGGACATCTCGGCCGGGGCCACGAAGCGGCGTGCGCCCAGCTCCACCAGGATGCCCAGCGTATGCGCATTGAAGACATTGAGG
>JAGRFX010000019.1:29839-32868 GCA_020445805.1 Rhodocyclaceae bacterium | reverse complement strand
GACATGATCGGCGAAGTGTGTCTGGCGATCGAGATGGGCGCGGATGCGGTGGATATCGGCAAGACCATCCATCCCCACCCGACTCTGGGCGAGACGGTGGGCATGGCCGCCGAGGTCGCCCACGGCAGCTGCACCGACGTGCCGCCGGCGCGCAAGAAGAAGTAAGCGATCCGAAGCGCCTGCGGGTTCGCGATCCACGTACTCAGGGTCGGCGGCGACAAGGACGACGATGCGTCGCTGCCCGCCCCGGGCCGCATTCCCAACCGCACATGGAAGTCGGGTTCGAAATATTCAATCTGGATAATGGAGATTCACGTGAAATTACTATTGGAGATTGCCAGGCGAATAGACGCGATCAACGAGGCCATAGGCCGCGCGGCTGCATGGCTAGTCGTGGTCGCCGTGGCGGTGAGCGCTGGTAATGCGTTGTTTCGTTACGCCCTGAACATGGGCTCCAATGCTTGGCTCGAGCTGCAGTGGTATCTCTTCGCTGCGGTATTTCTGCTCGGCGCGGCATGGACGCTGCGACGCAACGAGCACATCCGCATCGATGTCGCCGTTTCGCGCCTATCACCCCGCGTGCATGCGTGGATCGACATTTTCGGTGGACTCTTCTTCCTGCTGCCGACGTGCCTTGTCATTCTGGCGTCGGCGATTCCGTTCGCCATTGACTCGTTCCAGTCGGGCGAGGTGTCCACCAACGCCGGCGGTCTGATCATCTGGCCTGCCAAGATCCTTATCCCTTGCGGATTCATCCTGTTGACGCTGCAGGCCTTTTCCGAAATCGTGAAACGGTTCGCCTATTTGGTCGGCCTGATCGATTGTGCGGAATTCGAGAAGGGCTATCAGCATCAGTCCATCGATAGCGATGGTACGGCTGTCACGCACTGACTCCCACGAGGGCACCACACATGGCACTTGAATTTCTCGTCCCCATCATCGGGGACTCCATGGCACCGATCATGTTCGGCTGTTTGGTGCTGTTCCTGCTGTCTGGGTATCCCGTGGCATTCGCGCTGGCCGCAAACGGCTTGTTGTTTGCGCTGGTTGGTATCGCGATGGGGCTGTTCAAACCTGACTTTCTACAGGCGATTCCCAACCGCATCTTCGGCATCATGGGTAACGAGACCTTACTCGCGGTGCCATTCTTCACCTTCATGGGCCTGATCCTCGAGCGATCCGGGATGGCGGAGGATCTGCTCGATACGATCGGCCAGTTGTTCGGTACGATTCGCGGCGGTCTCGCCTACGCAGTGATCTTCGTCGGTGCCCTGCTGGCCGCGACGACCGGTGTCGTGGCCGCGTCGGTCATCGCAATGGGCCTGATCTCGCTGCCGATCATGCTGCGCTACGGCTACGATCGGCGCCTGGCCACCGGCATCATCGCCGCGTCGGGCACCCTCGCCCAGATCATTCCGCCGTCTCTGGTGCTGATTATCATGGCCGACCAGATCGGGCGCTCCGTCGGCGCAATGTATGCCGGAGCTATCATCCCCAGCCTGGTGCTGACCGCCTTCTATGTCGGCTACATCGTACTGGTGACGATCATTCACCCTGATCGCGCCCCGGCACTGCCAGAAAGTGCACGGACCATGCGCGGCGCGGACCTTTTCACGCACGTCCTGGTCGTCCTGATCCCTCCGATGCTTCTGATCTTCCTGGTCCTTGGGACCATCTTCCTGGGCGTCGCGACGCCAACGGAAGGTGGCGCCATGGGGGCGACCGGCGCGGTACTGCTGGCGTTGGTCAAGCGCAAGCTCAATTGGACCCTGGTACGCCAGGCAGTCGAATCCACCGCAAAGCTTTCGTCCTTCGTTTTGTTCATTCTCGTCGGCGCAACGGTCTTCGGTCTCGTGTTCCGCGGGGTAGACGGCGACCTGTGGGTCGAGCACCTGCTCACCGGGCTGCCCGGTGGTCAGGTAGGCTTCCTGATCGTCGTCAATCTGCTGTTCTTCATCCTCGCATTCTTCCTGGACTTCTTCGAACTGGCCTTCATTCTGGTGCCACTGGTCGCTCCAGTCGCGGACAAACTGGGGATCGACCTGATCTGGTTCGGCGTTCTGCTGGGCGTAAACATGCAGACCTCGTTCATGCATCCGCCCTTCGGCTTCGCCCTTTTCTACCTACGCTCTGTGGCGCCAAGCAAGCCCTACGTCGACAGTCAGACCGGGAAAATGATGGATCCGATCACGACCACCCAGATCTACTGGGGCGCGATCCCGTTCGTCGTCATCCAGATCATCATGGTCGGCCTGATTATTACCTTCCCCAGCCTGGTGTCGGTCGAGAAGAAGGAAGAGGTCACGAACACGCCGCTTCAGCTCGACCTCAATCCGGGCGGCTATGGCGCAGGTGGCGGCAATCCTTACGGAGCACCCTCCGGCGGCACACCGTCTAGCGACAACCCGTATGCGTCACCAAGCGATGTAAACCCCTACGGGGACGCACCGGCCGAACCGGCCAAACCAGAGACCGATGAGCCCGGGAGAAATAAGTAGTTGGCTCAATCTATCTATTTCCGGTGCGGAAAGCCGGAATCAATCGCTAAGGAGGAATGAATGGAACGTCGCAACTTCCTGAAGAAAGCAGGCGTCGGCGCAGCCGGTGCCGCCACGATGATCGTAGGCGCGCCGGCCGTCGCGGCTGCCGAGCCAAAAATCAAATGGCGCCTCGCGTCGAGCTTTCCAAAGAACCTCGATACACTCTTCGGCGGTGTCGAGGGATTCTGCAAGCGTCTGAGCGAATTAACCGATGGCAAGTTCGAGATCCGCGCCTTCGCGGGTGGAGAAATCGTCCCAGGCCTGCAGGTGCTCGACGCCGTCAAGGACGGTACCGTCGAGGTGTGCCACACGGCTCCGTATTACTTTTTCGGAAAGAACGAGGCCTTTGCCTTCGACTGCGCGGTCCCGTTCGGCATGACCGCCCGGGCAACCAACGCCTGGCTGTACTACGGCGGCGGGCTGGAGCTGCTGCGAAACTTCTATTCCGACTACAACGTGGTCAACTTCCCGGCCGGCAACACCGGCTGT
>JAGRFX010000019.1:0-29740 GCA_020445805.1 Rhodocyclaceae bacterium | reverse complement strand
GAATGGGCCAAGCTGCCGAAAACCTATCAGGCCGCCTTCGAGGCTGCTGCCGCAGAGACCAATATAAGGATCCTGGCCGATTACGATGCAAAAAATCCGCAAGCCCTCGGACGCCTCATCAAGTCAGGTGCAAAATTGTCAATCTTTTCCAAAGACATCATGGACGCGTGCTTCGCGACGGCCATCACGGTGCTTGAGGAAACGGCCGCCAAGAACCCCGAATTCAAGAAGATCTACGAACCCTGGAAACGGTTCCGCAATGACGAGTTCCAGTGGTTCCGGGTTGCCGAGCAGGCCTATGCCCAGTACGCCCTCAACAGGCCCCTGAAGTAGTTGAAGGATGTCACCTGGCGCTCGCTCGACCTAACGGTCGACGCTCCCGGGTGACATCCGACCCCGATCCGGGTACTGTCAAGTGTCAATGCCATTAAGTTACTAACTTTTCGGAAAGCATTGTCACTTTCCTCTGAGAATTAATGACTAGTAAAATCAACTTGTTGCATTGAGCGTGGAGATGACATTTGTTCCGAGAAAGTTAGCAGGGTGATGCAAAACCGAGTGAACGAGCCGGCAAGTTTATTGTCATAGTCGAGTCACCGAAACCAGCGTCCCTCTTGCCATGCGCGGCCACCTCGATCCCCAGTCCTCGATGTTCCATTATTTTTCGCCGGAGTCGCGTGTGCCGGCGGAGCACCCACTGCGACGGGTGAAGAAACTGGCCGAGCGGGCGCTGTCCGCAATCTCGCCGGATCTGGACGCGCTGTATTCGAGCGTCGGCCGGCCGTCGATTCCGCCCGAGCGCCTGCTCAAGGGGCAATTGCTGATCGCTCTGTACTCGATTCGCTCTGATCGCCAGTTCTGCGAGCAGCTCGACTACAACATCCTTTTCCGCTGGTTCCTCGACATGGATCTGGAGAGTGCCGGCCTCGACCAGTCGAACTTCAGTCGCCTGCGCGAGCGCCTGGTGGTGACCGATATTGCCCGGCGCTTCTTCGATGAGGTGGTCGGTCTCGCGCGCCGGGAACATCTGCTCTCCTCGGATCATTTCACCGTCGACGGCACGCTGATCGATGCCTGGGCATCGTTCAAGAGCTTCAAGCGCAAGGATGGCGAACCGCCGAAGGACGGCGGTGACGGCACCGGGATGGCCGACTTCAAGGGTGAGAAGCGTTCGAACGCGACCCACCAGAGCACGACCGATCCGGACTCCCGACTCATGCGTAAGGGCAATGGGCAGCCCGCGAAACTGAGCTACGGCGGGCATGTGCTCATGGAGAATCGCAACGGACTGTGTGTCGATATCATCATCACGGAATCGACCCAGGCCGAGCATCGTGCTGCGCGTCAGCTCCTCACGCGTGCGCGCCGCCGGATTCACCCGAAGACACTGGGCGCCGACAAGGGCTACCACGTGAAGGAGTTCGTGGCTCATTTGCGCGAGCATCGAATCCGACCGCACATTGCGCGCATCGATGAGCGCAAGACGCCCGGGCTCGATGGACGCACAGCCCGCACCGAGGGCTACCGAATCAGCCAGCGAAAACGAAAGCGGGTCGAAGAGATCTTCGGCTGGCTCAAAACGGTCGGTGGCCTGCGCAAGACCAGATTCATAGGGCAGGCGAAAACACAGATGGCGGCCTTCATATCCGGCGCCGCATACAACCTTCTGAGGATCGCGAAATTGAGCGAGTCGGGAGCGGCAGGGTGAACCGGGGCCGGAAATGGGTCGCTGCGCTGCCGCTCGGCAACGGCTTCGGTAACTCGAAGCGAATTGAAAATCCAATTCTCGCGAGGAAGTCGCCATGACGCTCAATCCGAACACCCCGTCTGGCGCCGCACGGCGCGTTTTTGCATCACCCTGTTAGAGCGCAATGACAGAAGCACTCTCCATTTTTGCTGGTATCGCCGTCGTGGCCTACGTCGTTTGGTCGGTTCGGCGCGAAGCCCGAGCGAAGGAGAAGAAAGTCAAAGAGGCATTCGCTGGCCGCGAATCACTCACGCCCGAGGCGTTCTATGACCGATACTTTCTAGGCCTTGGCGTTGCACCAGAGGTTGTTTTTGGCATTCGCAAAATCCTCGGGGAACAACTTGGCGCTGATATGTCTCGTCTCCGAGCAGAAGATGACTTCGCAAAGAACCTCAGCCTCTTCTGGGACTTTGACTCAATGGCTAACGTAGAAATCGTTCTTGCCATCGAAGAGCACTTTCAAATCAAGATCGCAGACCCCGAGGCAGAAAGAACGCACACGGTATCTGAATTGGTGCAGCTGGTTTCAGGCAAGGTAGGGAGGCCAAGTGTGAAAGCAATGGGGTCAGGTCTAGCAAAGTAGCATCCATTTGGCACAGGGATTGGGGCCAAATCCTTAATCCAAGATCTGCAACCGTCGAGGCCAAATGGACCGCGATACAGGAGGCCAAGACTTGACCCTTCGGATGCCCCGCGGTTGCTGCTGTCGATGACGACGCAGGGGTTGAATCAGGCCGCATCCGCCATTCGAACGCGTTCGGCCATGTCGGCCACCACGCTGCCACCCACCTGGTCCCGCGGATCGAGTCGCGCCAGCTCATCGAGTACGCGGGTCGCCCCATCGACATTTCCTCTGCGCAGTCGCACAAAGCCCAGGGCCTTGAGACTGTACAGGTAGAGACGATCGTTGCCCGAGGCCGATTGCCAGCGCGAATCCGCCGCCTCGAGGCGCGCCGGATCGGCTTCGAAGCCGCCCGCCTTGGCAGCGCTCGCGAGGGTTTCGTCGATCAGCGCTTCGGCCTCCTCGAGGCGGCCCGAGTAGGCGAATAGCTTGTACATCGCCACGTTCAGCTCAAGGCGCTTGGGCATCGCATGGCGGGCGTCGTCGATCAGGCGTTCGGTGCGCGACCAGCCGTGGCGCAGATCCAGCGGTGCGCTGAGCAAGGCCTTGATGGTGCCGGCATCGGCACCGTCTTCGGGCAGGGGAAGATCGTCGAACAGGTCGCTGACCAGCATCATCAGGAATACTCCGGCATCAGACAGTCAAAGAAGCCCGCTGCGCGGATCCTGGCCTTGATGGCATTCATGACCGGGCGCGAAAGCAGGGTTTTTGCCTGTGCGCGACGCTCGCCCATCTGCAGCCCGTACACCGCATGATTCGCCGGGTTGCCCCGCTCGCGCACGACCTGCCGTCAGTTGCAAGCGGCATGCCGACTTCAAGGTGCTGTTTTAGAACGCTTTGCCAGCGATGGGGGTGTTGCATTGGCGACATTCCGACACGGCCCGGGACGGAAGAAGGAGGCGGGTCCATCAAGGGGTGAATTTGCGCAGGACCGCACGAAAGGTCAGATTGATTCGACCATCGCACCCCTGCGCGGGTAACACCGCGTGTTGCCAGTGGTGCTGGAACTCAGGTTGCATCAGGAGCAGGTCACCGTTGTGGAGGTCTACGGATCCCGTGGCGGCTTCTGTCGTGGGGTCGGAGCGCACGACATCGCGCTTGCGCCGGTAGGAAAAGGCACGGCGCGCTCCGAGTGTCAGCGATGCCACGACCGGCTGCGGCCCCAGTTCGATTTCGTCGTCGCTGTGCCAGCCCACATGGTCGTCGCCATGGCGGTAGTAATTGACCAGTACCGCATTGAAATCCTGCTGCAGCTGCAATTCCACCGCACGCCGGAGTGCCGTCAGGAGGGGCGTCCAGGGCCGGGTCTGAAGGAGGTTGTTGCTGTAGCTGTAGACTACGCCCGCGTCAGCGTGCCAGGTCTGCAGGCGCGGCAGCGTGAAGCGACGCCCGCCCATCTCGTAGCGATTGTCCGGCCAGGGATGCGCGTTGCGCAGGCGATTGAAATAGTCCCAGGCCATGTCGTCCGGAAGCCACTGGCTGAAAAGCTGCAGGCAGCTGCACCCCGGCACCTCACGGGCTTGAGGGTCACGCGCCGGTCGCGGCGCCACTGCGGTGAAGGGCTCCACGCGACGGCGCGTCGCGGCGCCGTCTCGTGAGCCGGCGCGCGCTTGCTGATCGCCACCGACCACCGGCCGCCTGGTCATGGGGTCAAAGTTCCGGCTCAGGCCCGAAGCAGCGCTTTCACCAGGCGCTCGGAGAGCTGGTCTGCGGTGAATTGGGGCTCGTTGGGGGGATACAGGCTGTCTTCGTCGAGCTCAAAACCGTTGTCCCTGGCCAGGGAAAACAATTCCTTCAGTTTCTGGCAGGCCTTGAGTTGTTCTCCAAGGGCGGCATCGGTTCTGGCCTTGGCGGAAAACGCTGCAATGGTCTTGACGGACATGGGGATCCTCTCGAGCTGCATTCTTGATGGGCAAGGTCTGGTGCCAGCTGACGGGTGCCGCGCTCACCGAAGGCGCAGCCATCCTACGCAGGGCAACCAGGCAAAACGCAGCATCAACAGCAAGTTGAATGCCGGAAATAGCGTTGCCCCCATGGACGGCGCGATGGCCGCACTTCCCCGGCTGCAAAGGGCGATTCTGCAAAGGGCACAAGGCCGGCCCGGTGCGGTGGCGCAGACGTTGTCGACTAGTCGCCAATCCTTCGGCACCGCACCGGGGCTGTTGTGACAATTGCCACCACGTCACGGACGGGCGCCTTGCGGGCGTCCACCGCCGTGGGCGCGCGCAATCGACCAAGGGAATCTGGTTGCGCGCGATCCCATTGGCCGCCACCGGCCCGCGTCGCCGCACGACATGATTCCGTTCGGCTCGGTATCGCTGCCCTGATCTACCCGGCAGAAGGCGCGACCAGGGCCGCGAAGTCGGGGTGCTGGGCCGCCAACTCCGCGGCCGTGCCGAACCCCCGCACCGTGCCCTCGCCCATCAGGATCACCGCGTCGAACTGCGGCAGCAGCGCGAGCCGGTGCACGGCGCAGACCACGGTGGCATCGCCGGCGAGGGCGAGCAGGGCCGGCACGACCCGCGCCTCCGTGACCGGGTCGAGGCTGCTGGTGGGCTCGTCGTAGAGCACCATCGCCCCACCCGCCGCGGCGAGCAGGCCGCGGGCGAGCGCGAGCCGCTGGCGCTGGCCGCCGGACCAGTTGGCGCCGCGCTCGGCCAGGGGCGTTTGAAGCCCTGCCGGCTGGCCGGAGACGAAGCTCGTCAGGTCGGCCGCGGACAGCGCGGCGTCGGCGTCGAGGCCATGGGCTTCCCCGCCGAGCCATAGATTCTCGCCCAGGCTCCCTTCGAAGATCTCGGCCTGCTGCGGGACGAGGGTGGCCTGCCGGCGCAGCCAGGCCCGGGGGGCGCTCACAGTCTCGCCGTCCGCGTGGACGCGGCCAGCCGACGGCGCGGTCAGTCCTGCGAGCAGGCGCAGCAGGGTACTCTTGCCGGCGCCGCTGGGACCGACCAGGGCATAGCGCCGGCCCCGCTGAAGTTCCAGGGTGAGCTTGGCCAGCGCGGGGGCGCCGCCTGCGTGCTCGACGGCCACGTCGAGCAGCGTCACGGTGTGCCAGGGCTCGGCCTCCGGGTGCGCCCCGGCGGGCTGCTGCGGTGCCGATTGAATCGCCCGCGCGGCGGCGGTGTCGGCGCGCTGGCGGGCCAGGGACTGGAAGTGGGCGGCCAGAGCCGTCATCACGCCGCCGGCCTGGCGCGCGTATTCGTACACCATGAAGACCTTGCCCAGGGCGACCGCGCCTTCGGCGGCAGCCTGCCAGGCGTAGGCCGCCACCAGCGCGCACCACAGCGCGGTGGCGAGCAGGTCGACGCCGGCCCATTTGGCCTCGTTCAGCACGATGGCCCGGCGCAGCGGGGCAAAGGTCGCTTCGAGCCGGGCCGCGACCAGCGCGGCGACGCCCTGCCCGCGCCGCAGCGCGGTGATCGAGAAGACGTTGCCGAGCGCGTCGGCAAGGGCGGCGGTGTAGCGGCGGTCGGCCCGGTTCTCGTCCACCGAGACCCGCATCAGGCGGCGGTCGAAGGCCACGATCACGGCACCCAGCGCCCCGAAGCCGACTGCGGCGCCAAGGGCCACGGTCGGCGAGATCAGCCAAAGGGCCAGCAGCGGACCGACCAGGCGGACCGTGTTCTGGAGGTAGATGAACTGGCTCTGGGCGAAATCGTAGAGGGCGCCTCCGCTCTGCTGGACCCGGCGCAGGGTCTCGCCCGAGTGGTGGGCCTGGTGCCAGTCGAGCGGGGCGTCGAAGAGACGCTGCATCAGTCCGGCGGCAAAGCGCTCGCGCACCGTGATGGCGACATTGCGTTCGAGTACGCGGCCCGGACCGTGCAGCAGCCAGCCCGCCGCCGTGGCCAGCCACACCAGCGCCAGCCAGCCGGCGGCGTTGCGCAGTCCGTCGAGGCCGTCCTTCTGGATGGCGTCGATGCCTTGCGCGGCCAGCCAGGGCACGCCGAGGGTCACCAGCTGCGAGCCGAGCAGCAGCGCGAAGGCGCCGAGCAGCGCACCGCGCCGGCCGGCGGCGTGGTGCCACAGGGCGCGGTAGAGCGTGGCAAGGGATTCCGGGTGTTCGGCTGCGTCGCGCATGGGGCGGGCTCGGGTGGGGCGGTGGCGCATCATGGGGCCGCCGCCGGCCGCCGTCGGTAAGCGTGTGTCTCCACCGCTGCGGGTGGGCGCCCCTCGCGCGGCGCGTTCAGTCCGCCGCCACGCAGCGCTCCGCCGCCCAGGCCCGCAGCGCGCCGATCTTCTCGGCCATGACCACCGACAGGGGCCGGGTGGCGAGGGCCTCGTGGAGGAGGTCGGCGGTGGCGAGGGGCTGGTCCTGGGCCAGCATGGCGTAGAGGGCGCCCAGCACCACCTGCTCGATCTCGGCCCCCGAGAAACCGTCGGTGGCGCGGGCCAGGGCGGCCAGGTCGAAGCGGGCCGGGTCCTGGTCGCGCCGGCGCAGGTGGATCTCGAAGATGTCCCGGCGGACGGCCTCGGAGGGCAGGTCCACGAAGAAGATCTCGTCGAAGCGCCCCTTGCGCATCAGCTCCGGCGGCAGGGCGCTGATATCGTTGGCGGTGGCCACTAGGAAGACCCGGCTGCTGCGCTCGGACATCCAGGTCAGCAGGGTGCCGAGGAGGCGCCGTGAGACGCCGCCGTCGCCTTCGGCATCGGTGGCGAGGCCCTTCTCGATCTCGTCGATCCACAGCACCGCCGGCGCCATGGCCTCGGCGGCGGCGAGGGCGTCGCGCAGCTTGCGTTCGGTCTCGCCGGTGTACTTGTCATAGAGGGAAGCAAAGTCGAGGCGCAGCAGCGGCACCCGCCAGGCGCCGGCAATGACGCGCGCCGCGAGGCTCTTGCCGGCACCCTGCACGCCCAGCAGCAGCACGCCCTTGGGGACCGGCAGGCCGGGCAGGCTGCGGGTGCCGGCGAACACCGGCCCGCGCTGCAGCAGCCACTGCTTGAGTCGCCCGAGGCCGCCGATGTCGTCGGGCCCGACCTCGCTCATGGAGACCTCGACCGCGCCGCCGCCCAGCATGTCGCGCTTGAAGCGCATGACCCGCTCGAGGTCATCGCGGGTGATCAGGCCGTCATCGCGGATCGCGCCGCGCAGCAGGCGGCGGGCGTCTTCCTCGGGCAGGCCGACCACCTGCTGGAGCAGGGCGTCCACGTCCTCTCGCTCGCCGCGCACCTTGTCGCCGCTGGCCTGCTGGTGGAGCTGCAGCTCGTCGCGGAGGATGCGCCTGAGGGCGTCGAGGTCGGGCAGGCGCAGGCGCATGCGCGCGCTGTGCCGCGACAGCTCGGCCGGCAGGGGCAGGCCCTGGGCGACCAGCACCAGGGTGCGGCTGCGCACCGGATGATCGAGCAGGATCTCGCGCAGCAGGCGCACGACCACCGGATCCTCCAGGAACGGGTGCGGGTCGAGCAGCACGTAGAGCCCCTCGCCGGCCAGCTTGTCGATGTGGTGAAGGGCAGCCACCAGCGGCTGGGTGTCGGGAATCTCGCGTCCCCGCGAGGCCTGGGCGCCGATTTCGTCGGCTTCCCGGGGACGCGACCCGTAGCTGAAGTTGGCGTGATTCAGCCCGTCGGCCACGGTCCAGCGGTAGAGGGCGAGCCCGTCCTCGCGCGCGATCCGTCCGAGCAGCGCGAGGGTCTTGGGCTCCTCCGTGGTTTCGATGGCGATCAAGGGGATGCGGGATCGCACCAGGGTCGACAGCTCGCGGAAATCGGGCATGGCGTAGTCATGGGCGCAGGGGGCGGGCCGCCATTGTAGGGCGTCCCTGGCCGGAGGTTTCGAGGCAGGTGTCATGGTGCCCGTCGTGGGCACGCCGGGCGTGCGTCGACCGGATACACATGCCTATAACCTTGGTCGTAGATGATGCGCGACTGCGCCCTGCGGTCATGCCCGGGGCGCGGGGGCCGCATTTATTCGACAACATTGCGATTTATCAGTGTTTTTTCTGGTCGGGGGCCTATATATTCGAAGGCGTTTGGGGGACTGCACCCAGGGTGTCCCCGGTATGCGTCACGGCACGATCACAAGACGAGGTCAGGCATGGACAGAGGAACTCCCGAGCGGCTCGGCGAGACGCGGGGCGGCCACCCGATCGGCAGCGTGGCCGACCTGATCGTGGCGTATCTCGAAGCGATCGGCGTCGAGTACGTGTTCGGCGTCCCGGGCGGGGCCATCGAACCCATCTTCGACGCCCTGGCCCGCAGCGAGCGGCGGGGTGGCCCGCGGGTGGTCACCGCGCGCCACGAATCCGGAGCGGCCTTCATGGCCGATGGCTATGCCCGGGAGAGCGGCCGGCTGGGGGTCTGCATCGCCACCTCCGGACCCGGTGCCACCAACCTCATTACCGGCGTCGCCTGCGCCCACGAGAACGGGGTACCCCTGCTGGCCATCTCGGGGCAGCCCCAGCTCCCGAGCTTCGGGCGCCGGGCGCTGCAGGAGTCGGGCTGCACCGGCATCAACACGCTCGGCATGTTCCGCCACTGCACACGCTACGACACCCTGGTCTCGCACCCGGGGCAGGCGGCCGCCAAGATCCACGGCTCGATCGCCCACGCGATCCAGTCGCGCGGGGCCACCCACCTGTCGCTGCCCGTCGATATCCAGCGCAGCGTGCTCCCGGCCGGAACGGCGATGCCGACGGCGGCCATCGCGCGGCAGCTGATGACGCCCGGCCTGCTCGATCCCGAGACGGTCCAGGCCCTCTTCGTCCAGCTGGAGGCCGCGCGGCGGCCGGTGTTCCTGCTGGGTTGCGGGGCGGGTCGGGCGGCCGATGCCTTTCTCCACTACATCGAGCGGCGGGGCGCCCCCTTCGTCACCACCCCGGACGCCAAGGGTTTCGTGAATCCGGCCCACCCGCTCTACCGGGGGGTGTTCGGCTTCGCGGGGCACGCCGAGGCCCGCGACGTGCTGGCCAATCACCCGGACCTGATCATCGCCGTCGGGGTGAGCATGGGCGAGTGGACCAGCGCCGGCTGGAGCGACAGCCTGCTCAACGACCGCCTGGTGCATATCGACTTCAGCCGCGAGCACGTGGTGCGGTCCTCGATGGCCCGCCTGCACGTGATCGGCGATCCGCTCGCCGTGGCCCGGCAACTGCTCGAGCTCGACCGGCGCAGCCGGCACCCCGATGCCCGTCTGGAGGATGCGCCGGCCCCACGGGTGACGGAGCCCGCGCCGGCCCTGGGGCCAGGCGTGCGGCCCCAGGTGCTGATGGCCGAGCTGTCGGCCCGCTGTCCGCCCTCGGTGCAGTTCATTGCCGACGCCGGCAACAGCACCGCCTGGGCGATCCACCATCTCGAGCTGAACGATCGACGCAACCGCCTCGTCGCGCCGGCCGGGCAGCCCCGCGATGTGCGGGCCCGCAATCCGCTGGCGAGCTGGCTGCGGGTGGTGATGGATTTCGCCCCCATGGGCTGGGCCATCGGCGCCGCGGTCGGCATCGCCATCGCGCGGCGGGGGCTGCCGGTGGTCTGCCTCACCGGCGACGGCAGCCTGCTGATGAATGGCCAGGAGATGACCGTCGCGGCCCAGGAGGGCCTGCCGGTGGTGTTCGTGATCCTCAACGACAGCGCCTATGGCATGGTCAAGCATGGCCAGCGGATCGCCGGCGCCGAGCCGATCGGCTTCCGACTTCCGGAGTGCGATTTCGCGGCCATGGCACGGGCCTTCGGCATCGAAGGGGTCCGGGTTCGCAGCGAAGCCGAGCTCGCGGCCCTCGACCTGGCGGCGGTGTTCGCGCGGCGAACGCCCACCGTGATCGACGTGCGCATCGACGGCGAACAGGAGCCACCCATCCGCATGCGGCTGCAGGCCCTGGGCACCGCATGAGCGAGGCGCGCATCCGCAGCCGGATCTGGTCGGAGACCCCGGACGAGCGCTCGCCCTTCCTGGGCCGCGAGGTTCGGCTGTGCGGCTATGACTACTACGGCGAACTGCTCGGCCAGGCCAGCTGGCTGGACGTGCTGTGGCTGATGCTGAGGGGCGAGGCGCCCGATCCGGACCAGGGCCGGCTGTTCGGCGAACTGGCTGTGTTGCTGGCCGATCCGGGTCCGCGCGATGCGTCGGTGCATGCGGCCATGTGCGGGGGCATCGGCGGCTCGCGGCCGGCCGCTGTGCTGATGGCGGCGCTCGCCGTCGGCGCGGGCGAGGCCGGCGGGAGCAGCGAGCTGGTCCGGGCCATGGACGCCCTGTCGGCCATCGGGACGGGCAGGGCGCTCGATGCGGTCCTGGCCGAGCGGGCCAGCGACGATGGCATCTGGCCCGGTTTCGACCGCGCCAGCGGCTGGTGTGCCAGCGGCCTGCGCGCGGCGCTGGGGCGGCTTGCCCGTTCGCCCCTGGCGCGGGCGCTGGGCGAGCTGGAGCGCCTGCTCGACACGGTCGACGGGCGGCAGGGCCTCACCACCGTCGGCATCGCCGCCGCGGCCTTCTGCGACCTGGGCGTGCCGGCGCGCCAGGCGGAGGGCCTGTTCCTGCTGCTGCGCCTGCCGGGCGCCCTGGCCCATGGCGACGAGCAGCAGGGCCGCTCCCATCGCGCATTCCCCTTCTTCGGCCTGGCGGAGGAGACCCCATGAGCCATCCCACGGCCGACCAACTGGCGGCGGCCGTCGGCCGCGCCCCGGCGCGCGCCGGGGCCTTTCGGCCCGGAGACGGGGCCTATGTGCGCGGTCGCAGGCTGCACGAGGCCTGCCGCGACTGGTCCTGGTTCGAGGTGTACCTGCTGGCCCTGACGGGCCGCGAGTTCGCACCTGCCGAGGTCAGCCTGCTCCAGACCCTGTGGACCTACACCAGCTATCCCGACGGGCGCATCTGGAACAACCGGGTGGCCGCGCTGGCGGGCAGCGCGCGGAGTGCCGCCAGCCTGGCGGTCGGGGCGGCGCTGGCGGTGTCCGACGCGCACATCTACGGCGCCGGCCCCTTCCTGGAAGCCCACGACTTCTTCCTGGCCCACCGGGACGACGACGATGCCGCGCTGCTGGCCGCCGTGCGCGTCCAGCTGGCGACAAAGCGGCGGGTCGGCGGCTATGGCCGGCCGGTCACGGCGGCCGATGAACGCATTGCGCCGATCCTCGCCAGGGCCCGCGCACTGGGGCTCGATGACGGGCACTTCCTGCAGCTGGCCCTGCGCGTCGAGCGCCTGCTGCTGGCAGGGCGCTGGCGCATGCAGATGAACTACGCGGCACCGGTCGCGGCCCTCTGTCTTGATCTGGGCCTGGATCGCATGCAATGCGAGGCCTTCGCCTCGACGATCTTCCTGGCTGGCATGCCGGCGGTCTGGATCGAGGCGGCTCGGCAGCGCCCGGCAGGCAGCTTTCTCCCGCTGCCGAGCCGGATCCTGAGCTACGAAGGCCCCCCGCCGCGGCCCTGGCCGCGCTCCGCCGCCCAGTGAATTCCCGCGCGCGCCGCTTGGCGCTGTCAGACAAAAGGCATATAACCCTAGGTCAGTAGAATTCGGGATGGCCCCATGCGCCGACTCCACGGCATAGTGCACGGCTGCCTGCTGGCTGCATCGAGCGTGGCCAGCGCAGCCAACCAGATGGCAGTCGACGCCGACCTGCTCAACGCCTACGGCGGGGCGGACCTGGTGAGTATCGCCACCGGGCGGGCACAGCCCCTGCGCCAGGCGCCGGCGATTGCCAGCGTGGTCACGCGCGACGACATCCGGGCCCTCGGCGCCCATACCCTCTCCGAGGCGCTGGTGGGGGTGCCCGGGCTGCATGTGTCGCGATCGACCCTGATCTACAACCCGATCTTCACCTTCCGCGGCGTTCACACCCAGTACAACCCGCAGGTGCTGCTGCTCGTGAACGGCCTGCCCATGACCAGCGTCTTCGCCGGCGACCGCGGCAATGCCTGGGGCAGCATGAGTGTCGACAACGTGGAGCGGATCGAGGTCATCCGCGGCCCGGGCTCGGCCCTCTATGGCGCCGATGCCTTTGCCGGCGTGATCAACGTGATCACGCGCTCTCCCGAGAATTTTCAGGGCACCGAGGCCGGCGTGCGGGTCGGCAGCTTTGCCACCCGGGAGGCGTGGGCGAGCCATTCCGGCAGCGCCGGGCCTGTGCGGATCGCCCTCCACGCCGGCACCTTGCGCAGCGATGGCCACGATGGCCGGGTGAACTTCGATGCCCAGAGCCAGGTGGACGCAGCCCTCGGCACCGATGCCTCGCACGCACCGGGCCAGGTCTCCCGAGGGGTTCGGGGCAACGACCTGGGGCTCGACGTGATGATGGGCCGCTGGCAGATGCGCATGGCCATGAAGGAGCGTCACGACGTCGGCGTCGGCGTCGGCGTGGCCAGTGCGCTGGATCCGGACGGCACCGGGAAGAACCGCCGATGGACCGCCGACCTGGGCTGGAAGGCCGATGACCTGTCGCCCGACTGGTCCTTCGAGGTGCTGGCCAACTATCTGCACATGACGGATTTCTCGGATCTGCACCTGTTCCCGGCCGGTGCCTTCGGCGGGGCCTTCCCGGAGGGCGTCGTCGGCAACCCGTACAAGTGGGAACGGCACTACGGCGTCTCCGGCTCGACCCTCTACCGGGGCTGGAAGGACCACCTCGTGCGCCTGGGGGCCGGCACAGGGGTGCTCGATCTGTACAAGGTTCAGGAGGTCAAGAACTTTGCCCTGAGCTTCGTGCCGGGGGTCGGGGTGATCCCGGTGCCGCTGGATTCCGGCGTCACCGACGTGACCGACAGCGCACCCTTCATCCGCCCCCACAAGCGCCGCTTCAGCTATGCCTATGTCCAGGACGAATGGAGCCTCGCCCGCGACCTGACCCTGACCGCGGGCCTGCGCCACGACCGCTACTCGGATTTCGGGCACACCACCAACCCGCGCCTGGCCCTGGTCTGGGATGCCGGCGAAGGGGCGGTCTGGAAGCTGCTGTACGGCCGGGCCTTCCGCGCCCCGTCCTTTGCCGAGCGTTACAACATCAACAACCCGGTCGCCCTGGGCAACCCGACCGTCACGCCGGAGAAGATCGAGACCCTGGAGGCGGCCGTCAGCTGGAAGCTGCGGCCGGACCTGGACCTTGCCACAAATATTTACGCCTACACGATCCGCGACACCCTGCGCCAGGAGGCCAACGCGGATCCGACCACCGGCGCGACCGCCCAGAACGGCGCCAGCATCGATGGCCACGGCATGGAATTCGAAATGTCGTGGCGCGCCACCACAGCCATCCAGCTCAGCGGCCACTACGCGCTGCACTTCGCGCGCGACCGGGAGACCGGCGAGGATCCGGGCGGTGCGCCGCGGCAGCGGGCCTACCTGCAGCTCGACTGGCGGGCGGCGCCCGGCATCCATGTGCGGCCGCGGGTCTACTGGGTCGCCGACCGCAAGCGGCAGACCGCCAGGACCGGCGAAGCCCCGGATCTGCGCGATCCGGTCTCCGACTATGCGCTGGCCGATGTGACTGTCATGGCAGAGAATGTGGTTCCCGGCCTGGATGTGTCCCTGACCCTGCTGAATGTTGCCGATGCTGCCGCCTATGAACCCAGCCCCTCGCCCGGCGTGGTCGACGACCTGCCGCTTGCGGGGCGGACGTGGCTGCTGTCCGGTACCTACCGGTTCTAGGACAGCGTGCCGGTGACGCACCGTTGCCCGAGATCCCTTCGCGGCCTCCTCCTGGCTGTCGGGGTCGCCTGCGCGGCCGGCCTTGCCAGCGCGCACGCGGCCGGTGATCTGCGGACAGAAGCGGCCGAACCCCTGCGCATCGCGGACCGGACCCCTGCCGCGCCGACCGCCGCCGTGGGCGTGGCCGTCCTCTATCCCAAGCTCGAGGAGCCCTTCGGGACGGTCTTCCAGCAGATCGTGACCGGCATCGAGGCGGCCCTGCACAATCCCGTGGTCAGCATTGCGCTCGCGGGTACGGACGCGGTCGAATCCATCGAGCAGGTCCTGCGCGAACATGGCACCCGCGTCGTCATCGCCCTGGGCCGGCACGGCCTGGAGGTGGCCACCTCCCTCGCCGACCGGCTGCCGGTGGTCGGCGGCGCGGTGCTGGCCTCGCCGACGGACGGATCGGGCGCCGATACCGTGGTCAGCCTGACACCGGATCCGGACCTGCTGTTCCAGCGGCTGCGCGTGCTGTCGCCGGGCTCCCGCAGGATCTTCGTGGTGCACTCCTCGTCCAACGACTGGCTGATCGAGATCGCCCGTCGGGCGGCGCGGGCGCAGAAGCTGGAGCTGGTCGCGACGGCCGCCAGCGACCGGCAGTCGGCGGTCAAGGCCTACCGCGACATCATGAAGGATGCCCGGCCGATGGATGCCATCTGGCTGCCCCAGGACGCCCTCGTGGTCGACCGCGACGTGGTCCTGCCCTTCGTCCTGCAGGGGTCCTGGGACCGCTCCCTGGTCCTCTTCTCCAGCACCCTCGGGCATGTCCAGCGGGGGGCGCTGTTCGCCCTGTACCCGGACAACCACCGCATGGGCGAGCACCTGGCCAGCTCGGCCCTGGCGCTGGACAAACACTCGCGCCAGGAGCAGACGCAGGTCGAGCCGCTCAGGGAGCTGCTGGCCGCCATCAATGTCAGGACCGCCAGCCACCTGGGGCTCGACGTGGACGACAGCCTGGCCGACTATGCCTTGACGTTCCCGGTCCGATGAGCGCGCCGCCCGACAAGCCCCGTCCGGCCGTCCTGGGGCCCGCCCGACAGGGACCCACCTTCGGCACCCAGCTGGGCATCGCGGCCGTGGTCAGCATGCTCGTGGTCGCGCTGATCGCCTCGGTCGCCAGTTCGCTGCGCGGGGGCGAGCAACTGGGCAGCACGCTGCAGCGACAGGGCGAGGGCATGGTCCGCAGCCTGGCCGCCCAGAGCCGCTTTGCCCTGCTGTCCGAGGCGCCCGAGAACGTCGAGGCGGCCATCGAGGCGGCCCTGCGCTTTCCCGACGTGGTCGCGGTCCAGGTCTTCGATGCCCGCGGCGAGCTCCTGATCGGACGCAACCGGGGCGATGGCGCGTTCTCGGTGCCGGCCACGCCGCCGGTCCTGCCCAGCGACGATGGCGTCATCGAACGCGAAGCCGACGACAGCTGGACCTTCGCCTCGCGCGTGGCGATCGGCCAGGCCGAGCCCTCGCCGTTTTCGCTGGAGGAGCCGGCGCCCCAGGATCTGGGCACGGTCCGGCTGGTCATCAGCAAGGGCAGTCTCAACACCCTGCGCCATGATCTGTTCCTCTCCAACCTGGGCACCTCGCTGCTCTTCGCCAGCGTCGTGGCCTTCCTGATCGCCCTCCTGGCGCGCCGCATGCTGCGGCCCGTACGCGATCTGTCCTCGGCCATGGGCCGGGCCATGGCGGGCGAGCGTGGCGTGCGGGCCAGCCTTGATGGCCCGCGCGACATCGCGGTCATGGAACACGCCTTCAACCGGATGATCCAGGAGCTGGAGGGCCGCGAGAAGGATCTGATCGAGGCGCGCGACAGTGCCGTGGCCTATGCAGAGCTGAAGTCCCAGTTCGCCGCCACGGTCAGCCACGAGATCCGCACGCCGCTGAACGGGGTGATCGGCAGCCTCGACATGCTCAAGGCCACCCGCCTGCCGCCGCGGGCCGAGCAGTTCGCGACGATGGCCTGGGATTCGGCCCGCTATCTGCTCGAACTCGTCAACGGCGTGCTCGACTTCTCGCGCCTGGAGGCCGGCAAGGTCGAACTCGACCTGCGCCCCATGGATCTGCGGCTGCTGGTGGAGGACATGGTCGATGCCCTCAGTCCCCAGGCCTACCAGAAGGGCCTCGAGATCGGCCATCTGCTGGCGCCCGAGCTGCTGCCCGGCTGGATCGGAGACCCGGACCGCATCCGCCAGATCCTCACCAACCTGATCGGCAATGCCATCAAGTTCTCGGAACGGGGCGAGGTGGGGCTACACGTTTCCATCGACCGGCGCCCGGACTACCGCAATCACGTGGTGTTCGAGGTCCGCGACACCGGGCCCGGCATCCCTCGGGATCGCCAGGCGCGGATCTTCGATTCCTTCATCCAGGGGGATGCGAGCAGCAGCCGACGCTACCCCGGCAGCGGTCTCGGGCTGGCGATCTGCCAGCAGCTGACGCGCCTGATGGGGGGCGAGCTGTCGGTGCGCAGCGAAGTGGGCCAGGGCAGTGCCTTCCGGGTGGCGCTGCCGCTGACGCCCGACAACGACGCCACGGTGCACGTGGCGCCGCCGATCGCACCGGGGATGACCGTGCTGGTGGTGGAGGACAGCGAGATCGGCCGGCGCCAGCTGGCCCAGGAGCTGGCGCTCGAAGGCGCGAGGGTTGCCCTGTGTGCCACGGCAGACGAGGGCCTTGCCGCGCTCGAGCGGGCGGCCAAGGCCGGCATCCGCTTCACCCTGGCGCTGGTGGACGACGGCGTGGCGCCCGGCGACATGGCGCGCCTGCGCCAGCAGGGCGCCGAGCGGGTCGCGGACTGGATCCTGATGTCGCCGCTGGCGCGCTTTGCCGAGTACGACGAAGGCCAGTGGCGGGGCACCTGCGCCAAGCCGCTCCGGCGCTCGCGCCTGCAGAGCCTGCTGCGCATGGTCAAGGATCTGTCGGCGCGCAATGCGGTACCCAACCCGGGGCCCGCGGTGCCGCGTGTCAATGCGCGGATCCTGGTGGTGGATGACAACCGGACCAACCAGATCATCGTCCGCGGCATGCTGGAAATGCTCGGTGCCGAGGTGGAACTGGCCGACGGGGGCGTGGCGGCGCTGGCCGCCCACGGCGACAACCGCTGGGACCTCATCCTGATGGACTGCCACATGCCGGCCATGGACGGCTTCGCCACGACCCGGGCGATCCGCGAGCGGGAGAAGATCATCGGCGGCAACACCCCGATCATCGCCATGACCGCCGACGTCACGCCGCAGGAGCTCGAGCACTGCCGCCAGGTGGGCATGAACGCGCGGCTCACCAAGCCCTTCACCATCGAGATCCTGGTCCAGACCCTGCGCGACTGGGTCGAGATCCGCGGCAGTCTGCCGGGGCGTGCCGACGTGCGGCCCGAATTCGGGGGCGACCCGGCCGACGACGGCGTCGACCGGGTGGTGCTGGACCGCCTCTCCGAGGCCCTGGGCGGGGCGCTGGGCATGGCCATCGAGCCCTTCCTCGAAGACATGCCCGAACTGATCCGGACCCTGGGGCGCGCCGTCGAGGCCGACGCCCGGCCGACCATCCAGGCCAACGCGCACCAGATCCGCGGCGCCGCCGGCAACCTCGGTGCCTACCTGATGGCGCAGCAGGCGGAAGAACTCGAGCGGACGGCGGCCGCGGGCGAGCCCTGCGAGCTGGCCCTCGACCTGCTCACGCTCGAATTCGAGCGGGTCGCCACGACCCTGTCGTCGATCCTCGAGGGGACCCGGGCGGCCGCCCGCCCGCGCAGCGATGGCAGTGCCCGGGTGCTGGTGGTGGACGACGACCGCAGCACCCGCTCGGCGCTGCGCTACGCCCTCGAACTCAACGGCTTCGGCGTCGACGAGGCCACCAGCGGCGACGAGGCGATCATCCTCCTCGGACAGACCCAGGCGGATCTGGTCGTGCTCGATGCGGTCATGCCCGGCACCGACGGCTTCAGCACCTGCACCCGCATCAAGGAGCTGGACGATACGCGCGACACGCCGGTGCTGATGATCACCTCGCTGGACGACCGGCAGTCCATCGAGCGGGCCTTTGCCGCCGGCGCCACCGACTACATCACCAAGCCGCTGCACCTGAACGTGGTCGTCCAGCACATCCGCCGCACCATCGAGGCCAGCCGGGCCGAGCAGCATGTCCGCCACCTGGCCTACACCGACACCCTGACCGGCCTGCCCAACCGCACCCGCTTCCAGGAGCAGCTGCAGCGGCAGCTGGCCCAGGCCGGTGCCGAGAAGCAGCTGCTGGCGGTGATGTTCCTCGACCTCAACCGCTTCAAGTACGTGAACGACACGCTCGGCCACGAGATCGGGGACCAGCTGCTGAAGGCCGTGGGGCGCCGCCTGGTGCACAGCGTGCGCAGTGGCGACTGCGTGGCCCGCCTCGGGGGCGACGAGTTCACGGTGGTGCTGGAGAACCTCCACGCGCCCTCGGTGGCCGGGTCGGTGGCCCAGAAGGTCGCGGCCGACCTGTCGCGACCCTACGTGATCGAGGGCCATGACATCTTCGTCACCCCCAGCATCGGGATCGCCGTTTTCCCGCGCGACGGCAACGACCTCAGCACCCTGCTGCGCCACGCCGACACGGCCATGTATCGGGCCAAGCACTCCAACCAGAGCTTCACCTACTACGAGCGGGCCATGGAGACCCGCTCCGGCGATGATCTGCGGTTGGAGAGCGACCTGCGCCGGGCGGTGGAGCGCGGCGAGTTCGTCCTCCACTTCCAGCCGGAGTTCGTCAGCGACCGGACCGAGCCGGTGGCGGCCGAGGCCCTGGTCCGCTGGCAGCACCCGACCCGGGGCCTGCTCGGCCCCAACGAGTTCATCCCGATCGCCGAGGAAACCGGGCTGATCCAGCACATCGGGCACTGGGTCCTGCGGGCGGCCTGCGCCCAGGCACGGGCCTGGCGCCAGCGGGGCCACCCGCTGCGGATCGCAGTGAATGTCTCCGGCAGCCAGCTGCAGGACGACCGCATCGCCGGCACCATCGAGCGGGCCTTGGCGGAGTTCGGGCTCGAGCCCGACGACCTGATCGTCGAGATCACCGAGAGCGTCTGGATGGAGCGCGCCGGCGGGGGCATGAACCACCTCCAGCGGATCAAGGAGATGGGCGTGCGGCTGGCGATCGACGACTTCGGCACTGGCTACTCGTCCCTCAGCTACCTCAAGCGCATGCCGGTGGACATCCTCAAGATCGACCGCAGCTTCGTGATCGATCTGGACGAGGGCTACGACGACACCGACGCCTCGATCGTGCGCGGCATCATCGCGCTGGGCCACAACCTGGGGCTCGAGGTCGTGGCCGAGGGGGTCGAGACGGAAGCCCAGCAGGCGGTGCTGAGCCGGATGGGTTGCGATCTGCTGCAGGGCTTCCTGCTGGGGCGCCCGCGCGACGCCGTGACGTTCGACGGCGATTACTTGTCGGTGGCGGCGGGTTCGCCGGCCTGATCGCCTGGCGCCGGCACCAGCCGGATCGTGGCGCGGCGGGGGCGGCGCAGCCCCTCGGCGCGGGCCCGCAGCTGGCCGCAGCCCCCGTCCACGTCCTGCCCGGCCGAATCCCTCAGCTTGGTGAGGATGCCCCGTCGATAGAGCGCCAGCGACAGGGCGGCCGTGGCGTCCTCGCCCGGGCGTCGGTAGTCGAGGCCCTCGACCCGGTTGAAGGGGATCAGGTTCAGCACCGCGTACTTGCCGGCCAGCAGGCGCCCCAGAGCCTCGATCTCGTCGTCGCCGTCGTTGACGCCCTCGAGCAGGGTCCATTGCACCTGGATCGGGTAGCCGGTGTCGCGGGCGTAGGCCTCGGCCAGCTCGAGCAGCTCGGCCGGCTCGATGGGCGCCGCGTTGGGCAGCAGCTGCTCCCGCAGCGCGCGTTTCGTGGTGTGGAGCGAGAGCGCCAGCGCGGGGCGTACCGGACCCTCGCGCAGGCGCTCGAACACCCGGTGGTCGCCGACCGTCGAGAACACCAGCTCCTTGTGGCCGATCGCCCCGTGGCTGCCCAGCAGCGCGATGGCCTCCATCACGTTGTCAAGGTTGTGGGAGGGTTCGCCCATGCCCATGAAGACCACCTTGCGCACCGGCCGGAGGGTACGCGCCAGCGCCACCTGGGCCACGATCTCGGCGCTGCCGAGCTGCCGCTGGAGGCCGTCCCGGCCCGTCATGCAGAAGCGGCAGGCGACTGCGCAGCCCACCTGGGTCGACACGCACAGGCCACCGCGGGGCAGCAGCACCGCCTCCACCATCTGCCCGTCGGCCAGTCGTACCAGCAGGCGTTCGGAGCCGTCCTGACCCGGGTGGCGGGATTCGATCCTCGCCAGCCCGGCCAGCGCCTCGCGCAGCGCCGGGAGCACGTCCCGCAGCCGCGCGGGGAAGAACGCATCGGGCCGGCCGTGGCCGCTCTCCGGCCCGAGGGCGCGCGACCACATGCGCAGCAGGACGGCCTCGTGCACCGGCTTGGCACCGGCCTCGCGCAGGCGGGAAATGACTTGATGGATCTTCATCGCGGGCGGATGCTAGCACCCCCGGCGGCGCCCCGTTTCACGGGCTGACGGCCGGACCTGAGGAGAGGCGATGGACGACACGGTGATTCGGGATGCCGAGGCGAGCGACGCGGCCGGGATCGCGGCGATCTACAACGACGCGGTCATCCACACCACCGCGATCTGGAACGAGACTCCGGTGGACGCCGACAACCGCCGCGCCTGGCTCGCGGAGCGTCAGGCCGGCGGCTTTCCGGTGCTGGTGGCCGAGGGCGAGGGACACATCCTGGGCTATGCCACCTTTGGCCCCTGGCGGCCCCATGAGGGCTACCGGCACACGGTCGAGCACTCGGTCTATGTCCTCGACGCAGCCCGCGGGCGCGGTCTGGGCCGGGCGCTCATGCAGGCGCTGCTGGCGCGGGCCGCGGACGCCGGGCTGCACGTGATGGTCGGGGGCATCGAGGCCGGCAACCAGGCCTCGCTGGCCCTTCATCGGGCGCTCGGGTTCCGCGAGACGGCCCGCATGCCCCAGGTCGGGCGCAAGTTCGACCGCTGGCTCGATCTGGTCTTCATGCAGCGATTCGTGGCGTCCGACGCAGTCGACTGACCCGCGGCACAAGCACTACAGGGCGGCTTTCGGCCGCACGTTGGCGAAGACGCGGCCCAGGACCTCGGTCTGGGCACGCGCGTCGGGTCCCACCACATCGGCCACGCTCTGCTCGAGGGAGATGAATGGCGCGCCAGCGACCTGCAGCCGCGTCAGCATCTGCTCGGGCGTGATGCCGGCCACCTCGGCCAGGGTGGCGACCGGGACCTGCGCCAGGGCGCTGAGCGGGGCGCGGAACGGGGGGCCATCGCCCTTCGAATCGAGCGGGATGAAGCTCAGCGCCGTCACCAGTGCAAAGGTCGCCAGCAGGGCCTGGCCGCGGCGCGATGCCAGGTGCCGCTTGAGCCCCCCGAGGTTGACCATCGCATGCAGGGCGACGCCGGCCAGGAAGACCCAGCTCAGCCATTCGTGGGCGACCTTGTTGAGGCCGCTGTCGAGGTGGAAGAACATCAGGATGCCGGTGACGGATAGCAGCAGGGTCGCTCCGGCCGTGACCGGGGTCGCCCACAGGCGGGTGGCTTGCATGGCAGCGCTCCGAGAGTTGTTGCTTTGCAGCGTAGCGCCGCGCGGAAGCCGGCGTTTGCGCCTTTACCGGAACTTACGCAACTTTTCCGAAGGTCACCGCCGCCCGCCTGGCCAGGCCCTTCGGGTGTGCCGCGCGGCACGATTAACCCCTTTCGCAGTGCGGTAAAAATGGTCAGGTGGCTTAAGCCCGGCCCACTCGTCGCCGTTAAGCCCCTTCGTGTGCGAACAGGCGGGCGGGATGATGGGATCATTCAAGCAGTATCTCGGCAAGGAGATGGTGGTGGTCGTGTCGGCCTTCGCCATTGCCCTCGCGGTGCTGGTCAAATGGCACCTGGATGAGCGGCAGGCGATCGAGGCCCGCTACATATCCGAGCAGAAGGCCGTGGCCGCGGCCAAGCGCGACCAGGTGGCCTCGGCCCTGACCGAGACCTACCAGAACATCCGCACCCTGACCCTGCTGCCCAGCGTGCGGGGCATCGTCGGTGGCAACCGCAGCACCGACGAAGAGGACATCGTCGCCTCGGGCCGCTTCAGCGAGGAAGGGCGCACGACGGTCCAGCAGATCTACAACAACCTGGCCTCGCGCATCAACGTGTCGGAGGTCTATGCGGTGGTCGAGGGCCTGGACGCCGGGCGGGGCGAGGTGCCCTTCTTCATGTTCGACACCCTGGTCTTCGGCGACGCGGCGGCGGAAGCCGACGAGGCGAAGCCGGCCGACTTCCCCGAGGAGGCGGAGGACGCCGAGTACGCCTACTTCCCGCAGCAGATCGCCCGCATCCGCAGCCAGCACCCCCGCTTCAGCTTCAAGGCCATCGACGAGATCCCCGCCTATGTGTCGCCGATGATGCGGACCTGCGACAACACCCAGTACCAGTCGTCGGCCCGGGACGACGTGCATGACACCTTCGGCATGCTCTATTCGGTGCCGTTCTACACCGAGGCCGGCGAGCTGCGGGGTGTCGTCTCCGCGATCCTGCGGGCCAATGTGCTCGAGGCCCTGCTGATGGACGTGCCCTTCGTCCCGGTTACCGAGCAGGACCGCCAGGAGCAGACCCGGGCCGGCTGGACCCTGCCGGAGCCGGTGCGCTATGTCCTGGCCAACGAGACCTACGGGATCCGCATCGCCGACCGGCGCAACAGCCTGCTGGACACCAGCATCCGCAATGGCGTCGAGGGGCGGAACGTGTTCCGGCTGCCCGTCGAAGCCCCCAGCGACACACCCTGGGAGCTCACCTACTTCCTGCCCGAGCCGCTGATCGAGGAGGCCCTGGTCCCGCACGACCGCAGCTTCATGATCCTGCTGGCCGTGGTGCTGGGGGCGATGCTGGCGGCCAGCGCCGCGTCGGTCCTCCTGAACCGGATTCGCCTGCGCCTGGGCGGCGGCACCGACGAGGTGGCGCAGATCGTCCGTGCGGTCAGTGATGGCGACCTGAACATCCGCATCGCGGACGGCGTGTCGGAGGGCAGCGTGCTCGCCAGCATCGATTCGATGGTCCGGGGCCTGTCCGGGCACATGCGATCCATCGACCTGGAGAGCAAGCAGGTGGCCCAGTCGTCCTACCAGATCTCGCAGATCTCGGACCGCATCGTCGAGGCCTCGACGCAGGAACAGGCCCGCAGCAGCGAGGTGCGCGACGCCATGGGCGCCCTGGCCGACACCGCCACGACCGTGCATGGCCTCTCGGGCGAGGTCCGCGAGCGGGCCGACGCGGCACGCGCCAGCGCCCGCGAAGGCATGGAGGCGGTCCACAACAACATCCGCGAGATGGAGCAGGTGCTGGGCGAGGTCGAGGCCTCGGAGGCCAAGATCGGCCAGCTGAGCGAGGCCAACCAGCGTATCCAGGCCATCGTCAGGACCATCGCCGGCATCACCGACCAGACCAACCTGCTGGCCCTCAACGCGGCCATCGAGGCCGCCCGCGCCGGCGAGCATGGCCGCGGGTTCGCGGTGGTGGCCGACGAGGTGCGCAAGCTGGCCCAGAACGCGGGGACCGCCACCGGCGAGATCTCCCACATCATCGACGACCTGAACCAACTGGTCGGCGAGAGCACCGATGCCATGCAGCGGGTCTCAAGCCGCACCCGCCTCAGCATGGACAAGGCCAAGGACAGCAGCACCGCCATCGAGCGGATCGCCCACGCTATCGAGATCAACGCCGACGCGGCCAACCAGATCTCGGGCGTGACCGTCGATCAGCAGGACAAGGTGGGAGCGCTTCAGCAGCGGCTCGATGCCCTCAGCGAGACGCTCAGCCAGAACGCCCGCAAGGTGCACACCACCGGCGCCATCAGCCAGGACCTGTTCCGCGTCACCGAACGTCTGCGGGCCCTGGTCGAGCACTTCCGATTCGATCAGGCCCAGGTCGTCACCCCGATCGTGAACGAGAACCGCCAGGCGCCCCGCTACGAGAACAAGCTGCTGATCGTGCTGGACGACCAGGGCCGCGAACGCGAGGCGCTGACCGTCGACATCAGCCTCACCGGGGCCCGGATCCGCGTGCCTGCCGCGCTGCTGACACCGGTGCGCGATCAGCTCGACCTGCGCCTGATGATCCCCGAGGCCAGCCTCAGCGACTACGGCAACCAGCAGCCGGCCCGCCTGCGGGCCCGCCTGCTGTGGCAGCGTGACGGCGGCAAGGATGGCGTGTTCTACGGGGTGGAATTCGTCAATCTCGACCGGCAGCAGCGCCAGGGCCTGCAGCGCTGCTTCGAGTTCTTCAACCAGTCGCCGACCTTCGACTAGATCGATGGAGACTGGACGGGGTGCCGCGCACGCAGCACCCCGTCACGGCCCTTACAGGCTCTTCAGGTACTCGACCAGGGCGGCCCTGTCGTCGGCGCTGAAGTCCGGGCGCGTCGGGTCGATGCCCTCGAGCACCTGCAGCACGCCGTCCACCGCCGCTTCGAGCGTCGGCACGCTGCCGTCGGACAGGTAGGGCGCGGTGTGCGAGATGCCGCGCAGGCTGGGCACCTTGATCCCGCCGGCCAGTCCGCCCTGGGGATTGGTGATGGCGGTGAAGGTGCCCGGGCCGGTCAGCTCGGCGCTCTGGTGGCAGGCCACGCAGCCGGCGTCGCCGTGGAACAGCTCGAAGCCCCGCTCGGCCAGGGTCTCGTCATAGGCCCCCGGGGCCGGGCTGGTGATGCTGCGCATCCAGGCCTGCAGGTCGAGCAGCTTGTCGGCGGTCACGTCGTTGCCGGGCTGGCTGGCCTCGGCCTGGGCCAGTGCGTCGAGCAGGGCCTGGGGCGGGGCCACCGACAGCTCGGGCGGCAGCGTGCCGGCCGAGGTGCCGAAGGCGCCGTTGCCGTGCATGACCAGGTCGAAGACCGCCTCGGCCTGGCTCGCCAGGGCATTGTTGTTGCTGCCGTCATTGACGAAGAGGCCGTCCCAGCCGAACAGGTAGCCCTGGGACTCCAGATCGACGAAGTTCCAGATCGGCGGATTGTTGGTGGGATTGACGACCCCGTCCTCCAGCACGTTGTCCGGCAGGGCGCGGATGTCGAAGTTGCCCGGGCCCCAGCCGTTCAGCACGGCCGCCGTCGCGCCGCCGTCGCCCAGGCCCTGGACGAAGGGGGTCAGCGCGAGGATCGCGCCGGCGTCGATCTTGCTGTTGGGCACGCCGTCGAACTGCGGTGCACCGATGGGCAGGGCGACGGTGCCCGACGACAGCTGGAACTCGGTCGGCGCGGCATTGACGTGGCACAGGGCGCAGGTGAGGCCGGCGCTGACCATGTTGCCGTTGCCATCGAAGCGCGCCCGCACGCCGATCACGGCGTCGTTCTGCAGCAGCACCCTGGTGGTGGCGGGGTCGGACAGCGCCGCGTCCTTGGCGGCCAGGTCGCTGCCGGTCATCAGGTCGATGACCGACTGGGGCAGCTTGGTGATGTCCACCTGCACGCCCAGGGCCACCGTGTCGGCCGGCGTCACGCCCTCGAGCAGGGTGTGGAGGCCGATCACGCCACCGAAGAAGGCCTCGTTGCCGAAGGTCTCGTCCATCATCACCGCCTGGCCGCGGCTGACCGCGTCGCCGCTGGTGCGCTGGAGCGTGCGCATGACTACCCGGACGGTGGTCTCGCTGGTGCTCGTCAGGGCCACCGCGTTCTGGCTCAGGTGCCGGAAGAAACTGGCGTTGATGCGCTGCCACTCGCCGTCCTGGAAACGGGCGACCTCGCCCAGGGTCGGATGGGTCGGCGCCCGCTCGGCACGCAGCACGAGCTTGATCGGCTTGTCGAGCGTCACATCCTGGCCGGCGCGGGTCCGCACCCGGATCCGGTAAGCGTCGCTGGCGAAGTCGTCGTCGGCGAAGGCACTGGCTGTCGCGAGCGAGCCGTCGCTGACCTTGCTGACCGTCAGCACGGCGTCTTCCGCCAGTGCGCCGGCCGGTACTTCGACGGTGATCTTGCCGTTGGCGTTGCTGAAGGAACCCCCCGAGCCGGCGCTGACGTCCGCCTCGATCAGGTTGCTCGAGTCGCTGCTGCTGCCGCCGCCGCAGGCCGCCAGGCTTGCCGTGATCGCGGCCGCGAGCAGGCCGCGCGTGAATGTCGTACCGATGTATTGCATTGTCTGACCCCCATTCCCATGTCTCGATCGACACGCGGCCCACCCAGGTCACGGGCAGGCCGGTGCGATCCCGGAACCCGCACGGTACGCAGGCGGCATTCGGGAAAATGTGACCTGGGTTACACAGGCGCGGGGCTGTGTGACCCAGGTCACATGGGGGGCGGACCTTACTGGGTCGCCAGGGCCAGCTTGTTGTGCACTTCCTTCACGCCATCGACCTTCTCGGCCAGCGATTCCGCCTTCTCGCGGGCGGCGTCGCTGGGGGCGGTGCCGCTCAGCGTCACTTCGCCGTCGCGGGTGTCCACATCGATCTTCAGGGCATCCACGTCGTCGGCGCGGATCAGCTCGGCCTTGACGGCGGTGGTGATGGCCGCGTCCTCGACGACCTGGCCGGCGTCGCTGAGCGCGCCGGAGACGGTCCGGCCCGCGGCGTCGGCCTTGCGCTCGATGAAGTCGCCGGCGCTCTCGGCCTTGCGCTCCACGGTGTCTCCGGCCTCGGCCACCTTGTCCTTTGCCTCGTTCATCTGGACGCGCGATTCGCTGATCGCCGAATCGACCTTCTGGCCGACCGTCTGGTCATCGCTGCCGCAGGCTGCGAGCAGCACGGCGGCCGAACACAGGGTGGCGAGGGAAAGTCGTTTGGTGATGGTCTTCATGATGGTTCTCCTCATCGGTTCTCGGTCGGACGAGGCGTCGCTGCAAGCGGGGCCGCATCCACACCTGCATTGTGGCCTCGCCCTGCCATGAAGACTGTAGGTGACTACCGGAGACGCTGTAGGAGTGGACGAAGCCGCGCTCGCCTGCCGGAGTGGCGCTGCTATGTCGCGATGAGCCAGTTTCTCGATTGAGCGGATGCGGACCTGGTGGACATGCCACGCGCCACGCGGCTGGCGACAGCGCGCTCCGCCAGGCGGCGAACGCCCGATCGGCGACGCTTCGGGAGGGCGACTCGGCGGTGCGGATTGGCGGCGACGAATTCGTGATGCTGCTTTCCAACATCGGACCGGCCGGTGTGCGGGCATACATCGGTCGCGTGCGGGCCCACTTCGACGCGGCCATGCGGCGCGCCGTAATTCCGATCGGCGGCAGTATTGGGGTCGTGAGTAGTGCGGTCCCGGATCGACCGGAGGGCCTTCTGGTCGAGGCCGATGCGCAGATGTGCGAGGTAAGGCGCCAGGGCAAGGGGGCGGGCCTACCTGCATCTCGACGCCCCCTGTCGGGAATTCTGACAGGCGAGTTTCGGACAGAATGTGCCGAATTGCGGGCGTGGGGCGTGGCTTTCGCTGCGATTGCGGTCGGAACGACTTTTGCGGACAAAAGTGCGTGACGCAGGTCACGTTTTCTGGGCCTTCAGAGGCGATTTGCAATGTCGGAAATTGGATTTTAAGTTGTTGAATTTGCACAATGTTTTGTCGGTCAGGCTGACACCGGTCATGGGTCTTCTGCTGAAGTTCCGCGCCGTTATTGCCCGGCATGGAGATTGCAATGTGGTGATTGAACGGCCTCAGCCGAGTCCGTTTCAATTTCCCGGATCAGATCGCTCATGCGCACCCCCCGCTTGCTCCGCCCAATGTTCCTGGTGGCGCCCGTCCTTTTCGCTGCGCCAGCCCACGCGATGCTGCTCACGAGCAGCGGTGCCGGCAGCTTTTCGGACAGTCGCGTCTTCACCGACGGGGAGGGCGGCGGTGCGACAACGGCAAATACCGTCCTTGGATCCGTCAGTCTTTCAGCCTTCGATCCCGCGCTGGGCGTATTGCATGACGCCCGCTTCAGGCTGACCTCGAACCGCACCCAGACGCTCGGTGTCAGCGCCACCGCGGGCGCCAGTGCTGGCAATGGCTTGGTCACCTCACAGGCGAATGGTTTGAATACGCCCAGCTTGCACTTGCCTACAGGGACCACGACCACCCTGTCCTCGCTATCGACCTCCGCCAGTTGCACCGAGCACGCGAGGAGCGCGTGCACTGGCGCCAATGCGACGACATCGACCAGCACTCAGGCTACGATTGCGGTTTCGCCGGCAGCGCTCGACGGTCTGGTTGCGACCAGCCCAGGTGCGACCCTCTCGGTCGGACGCAGCGTCAGCACCAGCGTCAATCAGGCGAGCAATGTATTCGGAGGCACGGAGACCGCGTCGATGCGTCTCGACTGGCAAGGATCGATGGCCTTCGAATATGACTATCGTTTGCACGCCGCCCCCTCGTTCGCCGGCAGTGATCTGGTGACCGACTGGGTACTGGACTTCGGCACGCTGTTGCGTGGTGACAGCGGCCTGCTGGCGTTCGCGATTTTCAACCTGATCGGGGACCGGGTCGGCCTGGATCTCGATGCAATCCTTGGCACTGGCGACACCGCTTCCTTCCAGCTGACGCTGGGTGCGTTCTCGGGGCAACTCGCGGGTGACGGCAGCGACTGGCTCGCACTCTTCGACGCAAACACGGTGGGTCGCTTCGACGCGACCTACCGCCTGGACTTCTCCGATGCGGATGTGGGGGCGGCCAGCTCCCGGACGGGCAGCAGCCTGACGCTGAGGCTGCTCGGCGAGGTCATCGAGGCGCCGCAAGTTTCCGCAAGCACGGTACCCGAACCTTCGGTGGCGTGGCTGCTCGGCGCAGCGCTCGGTGCCCTAGCGATGGCGCGATCGACTCGGCGCACCCCGTCGCCGGCTGTCGGCCCGGATCGACGGTAGCGGCGCCAGGAGGGTGGCGATGTCCGCCTCGGTGAATTGCGCCTTGCGGGCGCTGTCGTCGCCAAGGATGCCGGCCGCCAGCGCCGCCTTGCTCTCCTGCAGGGCCAGGATGCGTTCCTCGATCGAGCCCGCGACCACCAGCTTGTAAACGAAGACCGGCTTGTCCTGCCCCAGCCGGTGGGCCCGGTCGGTGGCCTGGGCCTCGGTGGCCGGGTTCCACCACGGGTCGAAATGGATCACGGTGTCGGCGGCGGTCAGGTTGAGTCCGGTGCCGCCGGCCTTCAGGCTGATCAGGAACACCGGCACTTCGCCCTGCTGGAAGCGGCGGACCGGGGTCTCCCGATCCCGCGTGTCGCCGGAGAGGCGCACCCAGGCGATACGCCGGTGGGCGAGCTCGGCCTCGATCAGGTCGAGCATGGCGGTGAACTGGGAGAACACCAGCACGCTGCGGCCCTCTTCCACCAGTTCCGGCAGCATGTCCATCAGGAGGTCCAGCTTGGCCCGCTCGCGCACTGCTGCGGCGGCCTCGCTGGCGAGCAGGCGAGGGTCGCAGCACACCTGTCGCAGCTTCAGGAGCGCGTCGAGGATGACGATCCGGCTGCGCGAGAAGCCCTTGGCGGCGACTTCGTCCCGCACCCGTTCGTCCATGGTGGCGCGCACGGTCTCGTAGAGGTCGCGCTGGCGACCCTCCAGCTCGACGCTGCGGACCACCACGGTCTTCGGCGGCAGCTCGGTGGCGACCGCCTGCTTGCGGCGCCGCAGGATGAACGGCGCGACCCGCCGCGCCAGCAGCTCGGCGCGGGTCCGGTCGCCGTGCTTCTCGATCGGCGTGCGCCAGCGGGCGGTGAAATCCCGTGTGTCGCCCAGCCAGCCCGGCATCAGGAAGTCGAACTGGGCCCACAGCTCGCCCAGGTGGTTCT
>JAGRFX010000208.1 GCA_020445805.1 Rhodocyclaceae bacterium | reverse complement strand
GTCGACGCCTGGTTCTGCGGCTACTCACCCAAGCTGGTTGCCGTCGCCTGGATGGGCTTCGACAAGCCGGAGAACCTGGGTCGGGGCGAAACCGGCGGACGGGCCGCCCTGCCGATCTGGATCGACTACATGCGGGTCGCTCTCAAGGACGTGCCCGTTGCCCACCTCGAGATGCCTGACGGACTGGTGTCCATACGCCCCTTCGGGGCCGAATCCGACGAGCTGATCTACCGCGAGAACATGCCGCCGGTGCCGCCCGACCTGCCCGAGGTGCCGACCGGCGAGACCATGCATCTGGGAGACGATCCCTTCTTCCGGTTCGGGCCCGAACCTTCCAGCGCGCCCCCGGCGCGCCAGGCGCCGGCACCGGTTCGCGAGGCGCCCATCCGCATCCTTCCGTGAGGCGTCCGCGCATGCCCTCGCCGTGTCACCCGGCGACAGCCGGTCAGTCGGCGCGCCGCGCCACGCGCACCGGACCGCCGGACTGGGCGCTCAGGACGCGGTCCAGGACCTCATAGAGTTCCGAGCCGTCCCGGCCGGACACCCAGCGTCCTTCCCGGGGCGCGAAATGGAAGCCGCCGCTCCTGGCCGCGACCCAGATTTCGCGGGCCGCCAGGTGGCGATTGATGACGACCTTGCTGCCGTCGTCGAATTCGAGTTCGAGTACGCCGCCCGGCTGGGGGTCCAGCTCGAACTGGTCGGAACATTCGTCCAGTGCGGCCTCGAGGTGGGCCAGCTCCCGGTCGGCCAGCCGTGCAAATTCTGCTTCGTCCATTCCCGCTACCTCATCTGTTAGCATCGCGCTTTTGCCCGCCAACATGCTCGCCCGACTCGCGCTCATCTGCCTTGCCGCACTCGCCGTCTCGGCCTGCGGCATCAAGGGCCCGCTCTACCTGCCGTCGCCCGGCCCGGGCGCGCCTGCGAGCGCGGATCATAGCAAAGCCTCCGGATCCGACCACCCATGAGCTTCCCGATCCCCACCCTGTCGCGCATCGGCGGCGAACTGCAGCTCGAGTCCGTTTCCCTGACCGAGCTTGCGCATCAGTATGGCACCCCGACGTATGTCTACTCGGCCCGCGCCATGCGCGACGCCTATGGCGCCTACGCCGAGGCCCTGGCGGGCGTTCCGTCCCAGGTGTGCTACGCCGTGAAGGCCAACTCGAATCTGGCGGTGCTCGGGGTCTTTGCCCGGCTCGGGGCCGGCTTCGACATCGTGTCCGGGGGCGAACTGTCCCGCGTGCTCGCGGCGGGGGGACGCGCCGAGAAGGTGGTCTTCTCCGGCGTCGGCAAGCGGGGGGACGAAATCGCCCAGGCCATCGAGTGCGGCATCCAGTGCTTCAACATCGAATCGGCCGCCGAGCTCGACCAGATTTCCCGCATCGCCAGTTACTTGGGCAAGACAGCGCCGGTGGCCTTCCGCGTCAATCCGGCCGTGGATCCGAAGACGCACCCCTATATTTCCACCGGACTGCGCAGCAACAAGTTCGGGGTCGACTTCGACGAAGCGCTCGCCCTCTATCGGCGCGCGCAAACCCTGCCCGGCCTGCGGGTCAGTGGCATTGCCTGCCACATCGGCTCTCAGCTGCTCGATCCGGCGCCGGTCGTGGAGGCGGCCGACAAGGTGCTCGGACTGGTGGATCGACTGGCGGCCGAAGGCATCCTCCTCGACCATATCGATCTGGGTGGGGGCCTTGGCATTCGCTACCAGGACGAAGCTCCGCCCTCGGTCGCGGACTATCTCGCACCGCTGATTGCACGCTTCGGCCAGCGCCGCGAAAAACTGTGCTTCGAACCCGGACGCTCGCTGGTCGGCAATGCGGGCCTGCTGCTGACCCGGGTCGAGTTGCTCAAGCATGGGGTCGAAAAGAACTTTGCCGTCGTGGACGCCGCCATGAACGACCTGGCGCGACCCGCCCTCTACGATGCCTATCACGCCAGCGTGCCGGTTTCGGAGCGCCAGGGCACGGCCGCGGCCTGCTACGACATCGTCGGACCGATCTGTGAAAGCGGTGATTTCCTGGCACGCGAGCGCGAGTTGGCGATCGCCGATGGCGACCTGCTGGCCCTGCTGTCGGCCGGCGCCTATGGCATGACGATGAGTTCCAACTACAACACGCGTCCCCGTGCGGCAGAGGTGCTGGTGGATGGGGAGCGGACCTTCCTGGCCCGCTCCCGGGAGACGGTCGAGTCTCTCTACCTCAACGAGCACGCCCTGCCGGCGAGCTTCTGAGCCGGCCGCTCAAGCCCGCCCTGCCCGGCCCTTGCGCCGGGCCGCGACGCCAACCAGCCCCAGCCCCGCCAGCATCAGGCTGGCCAGTTCCGGTTCGGGCACGGGCGTGGCCACGAACGGGCTCAGATCAGGCGCCGTCGTCGCAAAGTCGCCCGTGGGCTCCACCCGCCAGAGGGCATTGTCCGCCAGCAGCGATCCATAGCCGCGGAGCCCGGTCAGCCCGGAACGTGGCCCGACATATTCCGCGTAGTCGGTGCCGTCGTCGAACACCACGGCATTCACGCCCAGTTCCAGGCCCGTGCCCTCGAGCTGCCCGCCCACGAACGCCTCCGTGCTGAGCGCGGACAGGAAGGTGGTCGGCGCCGCGGCGTCAAGCCCCACGAACGCGAAGAGGGACTCCCCGGACACGCTCAGGCTGGCGGAACCGCTGGCCTCGAAGCTGCCTTCGCTGGCACTGCGGGTCGATCGGTTGATGTCGGAAAACCGGACCACCGTGCCGCCTGCCAGGCCGCTGCCCAGGGTCCATGTGTAGCTCGCCTCACCACCGACGAAGGTCCCCAGGCTACCGTCCCAGGCCTGCTCACTGAAGAAGATCGTCGTACCCGGCGCCAGGTCGGCGAGTGCCACGACCGACCACCCGTCCTCGTCGGCGTTGAAAGCGGTGAATGCCAGATCGCCCGCGTCGAGCGCGTAGGCATTGAGGGATACGGTGGCTGCGAGCGCCACCACTCCGATGCGCGTCATTCCATTCCTCCTGATGTGATTGCCGGCACCCGATCGAGCGCCGCCCGGAGGATTAGATATGCTTACGGCATTGGCGCGAACATTTATGCCAAAGTCCTAACCAAAGTTTTCATTCGCCCGTCCTGGGTGCCTGTCCGGACGCTTCGTAGATGGCACGTCCGAGGGCTTTCCAGACCTCGCCCCCGTGGGTATGAATGCCCTGCGCCGCACTCTCCGCCATGGTGCGCTGCATCAGGATCGCGAACGCAAAGAGTTCGCCCTTGGCGCGCCTGCGGGGATCGGGATCCCGGGCCAGGGCCTGGACCTGATCCGCGCCGCCCGACACCAGTTCGTGGGCCAGGGCGCGCACGACGCCGGCGTCGTTCCAGTCGATGCCGAGGGCCAGGCCCCGAATCGTGATTTCGCGCTCGATCTCGCGCGCGTCCCGCGAATAGGGCTCGAATCCAGCCATTGCATGCTCCCGAAGCGGCTGCCCCCAGGGCAGCCTTACTGAAAGGGAAAGGCGAGCGGCACCAGCAACAGCACGGACGCACCGTAGACCAGGGCGACCGGCAGACCGGCCCGCAGGAAGTCCCGCATCCCGTAGTGCCCCGGCGAATAGACCATGAGGTGGGTCTGGTAGCCGAATGGCGTCAGGAAGCAGGCGCTCGCCGCGTAGGCAAGCGTCATAACGAAGGGCAACTCATGCACGCCAAGCGCGCGGGCGGTCCCGATCGCAAGCGGAAACACCAGCGCCGCCGCGGCAGCGTTGGAGATCACCTCCGTCAGCATCACGGTCAACAGGTAGATTCCGAGCAGCGCGAACCAGGGCCCGCCACCACCGGTCAGCGCAGCCACGGCATCCGCGAGCATGCCGGCGGCGCCGGAGGCTTCGAGCGCCCTCGCGAGCGCCAATGCCGACCCGATCACCAGGATCAGGTCGAAGGGAAAGCGCCGCCGCATCTCCGCAAAGGTCAGCACACCGCGGGCGACGAGTACGCCGATCAGGACCATCAGCCCCGCGATCAGCGGCAGCCACTGGCAGGCCGCCGCCAGCACCACCGCGGCAAAGCCGCCCAGGGCCATCCGCGTCTCGCCCGCGCTCAGCCGGGGTCGCAGCGGCGTCGCGCCGAGGACGTGGAAGTTCCGGTCGATGTTGCGGTGCTGGGCGAAATCCGGGCCGGTCGCCAACAGCAACGCGTCACCCTCGCGCAGCGGAATGCGGCCCAGCTGCCCCGTCATCGGGCGATCGCCACGACGGATCGCGACGACCCCTGCATCGAACATGGATCGGAAGTCCAGATCCTTGAGCGTCCGGTTCGTGAGTTCGGAGCCGCTGGCGATCACCGCCTCGACCAGGTTGGCGCGCAACAGCGCATCCGCCCGGTGGCCGAACAGCTCGAGACCCTCGAAGCGCTCCAGCACCTGCACCTGATCCACCTCTCCGGTGAAGATCAGCAGGTCGCCCGCCTCGATGACCTCGTCAGGGCCCACCGGCGAGAGCAGGCGCCCCTGACGGAGGATCTCGGTCAGGAACAGCCCCTCCAGGTTCCGCATCCGGTTTTGCTCGATGCTTCGCCCGATCAGGGGCGCCCCCTCGACCACCCGCGCCTCGAGGAAATAGCGCTGTGCGGCTCGGCCGTCCACCGGGCGGCGCACCGGCAGGAGCCGGTAGGAAAACGCCAGCGTGGCGAGGCAGAGCAAGGCCACGGGCACCCCGACCCAGGCGAAGTCGAACATCTGCAGCGGAGGCAGCCCCGCCGCGACGACGAAGGAATTCACCACCAGGTTGGTGGATGTCCCGACCAGGGTCACGATCCCGCCCAGGATGGCACCGAATGACAGGGGCAGGAGCAGGCGCGAGGGCGCGTGACGGCCCTGGCTGCTGACCACGCCCAGCAGCGTCCCGACGACCGCGGTGTTGTTGAGGAAGGCCGAGAACAGGGCAGCGGATGAGGACAGCCTGACGACAGCCCCGCGCTCACCGCCTTCGAGCAGGCGACCCGCCAGTTGCTCGAGCACCGGCGCCCGTTCGAGGGCCAGCGACACCAGCATCAGCAAGACCAGGGCCGCCAGGGCCGGATTGGCGTAGCTCTGCAGGAGTTCCGTTTCGGAAATGACCCCGGCCAGGTAGAAGCCCCCGGCCCAGGTCGGGAACGCCATCGTGGGCGAGAGCCGGCCGCTGACCAGCACCACGACCAGCAGGAACAGCGCCGCGAGTACGGCCCAGGCGATCACCTGCGATCAGCCGGCAGCGCCCCAGGCGGCGAAATGCGGATTGTCGAAGCCCGGCTTGCCGTAGGCGAGCGCCCCGCCGTCCACGCGATCGATGCGTCCGCCGGCGGCCGCCAGCACCCCATGCCCTGCAGCGATATCCCACTCCATGGTCCGGCCCAGCCGCGGATAGACGTCGGCCTCGCCGGCGGCGACCAGACAGATCTTGAGCGACGAGCCCGCGCTCCGGGTCTCCGCCACCTTGCGCCCCGCGAGGAAGCGCTCGAGGGCCTCCGCATCGCCGTGCGACCGGCTCGCCACCACGGTCAGGCCGGCTTCGGGCACCGGGCGCACCTGGATCGGGCGGCGCCCGGCGGCGTCCTCCACAAAGGCACCGAGGCCACGCGCGCCCGCAAACAGACGCCCCAGGGCCGGCGCCAGGACCACGCCCAGGACCGGCTGCCCGTGCTCCACGAGGGCCACGTTGACGGTGAATTCGCCGTTCCGGCTGATGAACTCCTTGGTGCCATCCAGGGGGTCGACCAGCCAGAAACGCTCGGCGACCTCGGGCACGCGCCCCGCCGCCACCGCCTCTTCGGCAACCACCGGCACGCCCGGCAACAAGGCCTCGAGCATCGGCACCATCAGCGCCTCGGCCCGCTCATCCGCCTCCGTGACGGGCGAAGCGTCGTCCTTGCCGCGCACCGCGAAGTCGGTCGAATAGACCGACATGACCAGCTCGCCCCCTGCGCGCACGACGCGAACCACCTCATCCAGCAACGTCCCCAGATCGCTCATTCCCATCCCTCGTTCGTCCAATTTCGATGCCGCATCGCGGCAAAATTCATTGTAGTTATATGTTTAAAGCCAAATCCAGACTCGTAATTGTTTAATATGCGCCTGATGCCCGATACGTCACGGCCATGAACGGAAAGCGCCTCTCCACCTCGCAGCTCAACGCCCGCCGGCGCAGGGCCGTTGCGCTGCGCCAGCGGGGTGTCACCCTGGCGCATGTCCGGGAGCATACCGGCCTCTCCGCGCCGACCATCATCGCTGCCTGCAAGGCCTTCGACGAAGGCGGGTGGGAGGCGGTGGATGTCCGCCCCCGCGGCCGCAAGGTCGGTGGCGGGCGTGTCCTCCAGGGGGGCGTGGCGGAGCGGATCCGCAGCGCACTGCTGTCGAGCCCGCCGGAAGCGGCCGGGACGGACGTGATGCTGTGGAACCATGCGGCCGTGCGCGACTGGATTCGAAGTGCCCACGGGGTCGACGTATCGGAACGGACGGTTGCCGCCTACCTCGCGGAATGGGGCCTGGCGGCGCCCGACCTGCACGCCGCCGCCCGGTCGTCTCGCGACCCCGCCGTGCGGCAGTGGATGGATGCGAACGATGAGCGGATCCCGGATAATGCCCGCCGCGATGGCGCCCGGGTGTTCTGGGCCGGCGAGCAGTCCATCGGCCCCGGCCTCAGGATGCTGTTCGCCCACGACGCGCGCGGGCGGCTGCGCTGGCTGGTCAGCCGCGAGTCGCTCTCGGCCAACGTGCTGATCGACTTTCTGGCCCGGCTCCGGCGGGAAACATCGCGACGGGTGGCGGTGGTTTTCCGCGGCTCGGCGATCGACCGCATCGAGGCCCTGCAGGCCTGGCTCGAACGGGAACGAGCACACATCGAACTGATTGAAGCCCCGGGAACCACCGAGGGGCTGGCGGCACCAAGAACCAACGGCGCGGCACCCAGGGCCGCGCGCGGACACTGCGAGAGGAACACGATGACACTGACCCACCTCCAAAGACTGGAAGCCGAGAGCATCCACATCATGCGCGAGGTCGTGGCCGAGGCCGAGAACCCCGTGATGCTGTATTCGATCGGCAAGGACAGCGCGGTCATGCTGCATCTGGCCATGAAGGCATTCCACCCTGCCAAGCCCCCCTTCCCGCTGCTGCACGTGGACACCACCTGGAAATTTCAGGACATGTACCGCTTCCGGGATCGCATGGCCAAGGAACTGGGCCTGGAGTTGCTGGTGCATGTGAACCCCGATGGACTGGCCAAGGGCATCAACCCCTTCACCCACGGATCGGCCATTCACACCGACATCATGAAGACGGAGGGTCTCAAGCAGGCCCTCGACAAGTACGGTTTCGATGCGGCCTTCGGCGGCGCCCGGCGCGACGAGGAGAAATCCCGCGCCAAGGAGCGCATCTTCTCGTTCCGTACGGCGCAGCACCGCTGGGACCCCAAGAGCCAGCGACCCGAGCTCTGGAAGCTCTACAACGCCCGCAAGCACAAGGGCGAGTCGATGCGCGTCTTCCCGCTCTCCAACTGGACCGAGCTCGACATCTGGCAGTACATCTATCTCGAGAACATCCCCATCGTTCCCCTGTACTACTCGGCCGAGCGCCCGGTCGTCGAGCGCGATGGCACCCTGAT
>JAGRFX010000207.1 GCA_020445805.1 Rhodocyclaceae bacterium | reverse complement strand
CAGGATGGACACCAGCTTGGCCACGTTCTGCAGGTAGAACTGGTTGCGGGTGTGGTTCTCCGGGATCAGCAGCAGCTGGCGCGCATTCGGGCAGATCCGCTCGACGGCCGCCTGGGCTGCCTGGATGCAGAGGGGCAGGAAGGCGTCGTTGAGGTTGTTGAAGCCCCCGGGGAAGAGGTTCAGGTCGACCGGCGCCAGCTTGAAGCCGGAGTTGCGCAGGTCGGTCGAGCCATAGAAGGGCGGCGTGTGGTCATGCCATTGCACGCGCATCCAGCGCTCGATCTCGGTGGCCTTGTCGAGGAAGTGCTTTTCCAGCTCCAGCAGGGGGCCGGTCAGCGCGGTGGTGAGGTGAGGAACCATGGCTGCTCTCAGAAATTTCGCGACCCGGGGTCGCGACGACACGCTGCGCCCGTCTGCGCGGGCCTGGCGCACCGATGCCAGTGACTTCGGCGAATCTTACACCACCCGTGCGAGGCGGGATTCCACGCGCTCGGGCCCCTCGGCCGGGATGGGCTCGGGACGGACGAAGCGCGCGAATTCCGCCGGCAGGGGTGCATGCTCCAGGCTTCGCTGCGAGAACAGGAATCGACCATCGCAGACGAAGCCAAGTTCCGCCCAGTCCACACGATTGAGTGCCTCGCACAGGCTCTGGATGTCTGCCTCAGGGTCCCTCGGGAAGATCGCCAGCACCGCGCCGTCATAGTGGGGGCAGGCATGGACGAAGAACGGGCGCGGATGGCGGGTCTTGCCATTGACGTAGATCCGGGGCCGCGGGGACTGGTAGTAGCCCCGCCCCCATTGCCACCAGTCATCCTCGCTGAAGCGGCGGATGCGCCGCGCCTGGAGTCGCTCCCGGTGGGGCTCGAGGACCCGCGGGGGCGGGTCTCCGGGCTCGCACCAGATCATGCGGCGGGTGTGCCCGTCGCGAACCGTCGAGGAACAGACGAAGTCCCGTGTGCCATGGGATTCGTCCGCGTAGAGGTCGTCGGCGCCGGAGACCGCGCCGACCTTGACGAAGGCCAGGGCGTCGAGACGCACCGGATAGTCCTGCCGGACGAACATCAGGTGCCCGCCGCACTCCAGCAATTGGCGCGGCTCCCACGCCGGGCTGCGCAGGGCACTCGCCAGGTCTGCGCCCTGCCCCAGCGCGGCGAGCTGCATGTGCCGGTCCGATGCGCCCTTCTCGAAGCGCCAGATCAGGCAGTTGGGGACTGCGTCGTCGAAGATCCGGGCGTCGCCCAGCTCGAGGGCGTGGGTGATCGTGCCGGACTGCCACAGGAGGCGGTTGAGGGCGACCGCCGAGGTGGCCTTGAGGAAGTCGCGCGGGGTGATGAAAATCAGCTCGCCCCCAGGCGCCAGGTGGCGCAGGCACTTCTCGATGAAGAACAGGTAGAGGTTGCTGCGCCCGTCAAAGCCGGCAGCGGGCAGGCGCGCCCGGGTGGCCTCGGGAATGTCCTGGAAACGGACATAGGGCGGGTTGCCGATGATCGTGTCGAAGCGCTCGCTGTCCGGATAGGCGAAAAAATCCATCCGCAGGGCCCCGTCCGGGCAGTGGGCCGGGTCCGGTTCGATGCCGACCGCGCCGGGCAGCCACTTCAGGAAGGCACCGTCGCCGCAGGCCGGCTCGAGCACCCGGCCCGTGTTCCGGCGCAGCGCGAGCATCGCCTGCACGATGATCTCGGGCGTGAACACCTGCCCCATGGCCGCGACATCGCGAAAGGGCAGGCGGGTCTGGTCGGGGACGGCACCGTTCATCGCCGGCAATGTGCCACAGTGCGCGCCGGGGTGCGAATCGGCCGACCCTCAGCCGTGCCCGGGCGCGATGGCGTCCTTCAGGTTCGCGGTCGGACGAAGGATGTGATAGCCCTGGGCCAGGTCGATGTTCTGCTCCACCACCTGGGCCAGGACGAGTTCGTCCTCCACGTACTCGGCCACCGTCCGGATGCCCAGCTCGCGCGCCAGGGTCACGATGCTGCGCACCAGGGCCCGGTCCTTCTCGTTGCTCTTCATGCCAAGCACGAAGTCGCCCTCGATCTTCAGGTAGTCGATCGGGAAGCGCTTGACGTAGTGGAAGGACGAGAAGCCCGAGCCGAAGTCGTCGATGGCGAGCTTGAAGCCTTCGTCGTGCAGGTTGCGGATGAAGCGCTCCAGCATCGACATGTTGCGGATCGTCTCGCGTTCGGTGATCTCGAAGACGATGCGCGCCGGATCCATGGCGAAGTCCCGTGCGATCGAGCGCGCCTCGGCAATGAAATCGTTCAGCACCAGCGCCCGCGGCGACATGTTGAGAAACAGCACGCCTTCATAGTTGCTGCCTTCGACCGCGTCCAGGGCCTGCTCCATCAGCATGTAGTCGAGCTTGTGCATCACGCCCATGCGCTCCGCCACCGAGACGTAGTCTTCGGCCAGCACGTGATCGCCGTTGGGCAGCCGGATTCGCGAGAGCACCTCGAGGGCCTCGACGTGGCCGTCGCGGGTGGACACGATCGGCTGGAAGTAGGGCACCACGCCGCGGCTGTCCACCGCCTGCAGGATCATCATGCTCTTCTCGCCGAGGGTCTTGAAGACCTCTACCACGTCCTGCTCGGTCGGCACCGCCACCCGGTGTTTTCCGTCCGCCTTGGCGCGATACATCATGTTGTCGGCGAACAGGAAGAGGTCCTTCGCGACGCTGGCGTGCATCGGGTAGCAGCCGATGCCGATCGAGGCCGAGGCCGTCACGCGGCTGCCGTCGGGTGCCTCGATGGACAGGGCGTCGAGCCGGGCAATCACGCGCCGGGCGACTTCCTCGGCGCCTTCCAGGTCGGTCTCGGGCAGGATGATGACGAACTCGTCGCCGCCATAGCGGGCCGGCATGTCGTCGTCGCGGATGGCCTCGCGCAGGCACTCGCCGAAGGCCTGCAGGAAGCTGTCGCCGAAGCCGTGGCCGTAACTGTCGTTGATCGACTTGAAGTTGTCGGCGTCGACCACCAGCAGCGAGAAGATGTAGTTGTGGCGGGCCGAGCGGTGGATTTCGTTGTCGATCACCTCCCAGAACACGCGCTGGTTGTAGAAGTTGGTCAGCGGGTCGCGGGTCGCGTAGTACTCGAGGTCCTTGGTGTAGCGATCGATGGCTTTCACCGAGCCGACCACATTGAGCAGCGTGGACAGCACGCTCTCGATGACCAGCACGTGGGTCGGCTCGACGTCGCCCTGGGCGTGCATGCCGATGCCGACGATGCCGCCGATGCGCGGCGCATCCACCAGCAGGGACTTGCTCTGCAGCGCAATGCTGGCGCGGGCCACCTCGGGCATCTGTTGCGTGCGGTCCGCGACGTGGTGATTGACCCGCATCGCGTAGCCCGCGTCGAAATAGTCGGTGCGCTTGAGCTCGTCCCTGAGGCGGGTCTCGAACATCTGGCGCATCTCCTCGGTGGGTTCGAAGCGCCAGAACACCTCCAGGTCGAAGGCCTCCTCGCCGGTCTTGAAGATCGAGAACAGGGCGTAGGCCGGCATCACGCCGTCGATGTCCAGCAGCAGGCGGATCACGTAGTCGCGCCAGTCGCGGATCACGTCCGAGGTGAGGACGAACTTCTCGAGCAGGCGGATCTCGAACTCGAGCATGTCCTTGTCGACGGCAATCGCCCGCACCCGGCTCGTCAGCTGGCCGATCTCGCGCGACACCGTATCGAATTCGGCGAAACCCAGGCTCGGGGGGCGGTCCTCGAGCTGGCGCAGGTCGGCCAGCCGGTTCACCGAGCGGATATTGTCGGCCAGGTCGCCGATCGCACCGTCGAGCCGGCGGCGGATGTAGATGACCATCAGCAGGGTTGCTGCGATCGCCACCGGCGCCAGCGGGATCATCGCGATCGCGAAGGTGCGCTCGTGGGCGGCCAGCACCGGCGCGATGTTCTGCCGCACGTCGATGACGCCGAGCACGTCGCCGATCTCGACGTTGGTGTGGCAGCCCTGGCATACCTCCTCGGCCTTCAGCGCGTACAGAAAGCGCACCTCGCCGTCGCGCTCGAAGCTCCGCGAGCGGCCCTCGCGGAAGACCTGCTCGATCGCCGAGTCCGGGGCCTTCTGTTCGATCTCGCCGAACATCACCGAGACGCGGTTGCCCCGGTAGATGTCGATCTCGCGTCGCGAGCCCTTCACCGAGGCCTGGATGGCGGCGATGAAGCCCTGCAACTGCTGGCGGCTCCAGCCCGTGCTCATGAGCTGGAACATGGACTTGAAGGTCAGATCGGCGAAGCTCGAGGCATCGGTGACCGCTTCTTCCCGCAGGGAGCGCTCGAACAGGTACGACACGGCCGTGTGTGTCGTCACCACGATGACGCCGGAAAACAGCACCGCGGCGATCAACAGCACGCCGCGAAGGGTATGGGTGCCTGGAATGCGCATGTTCGTGACTGGTTGGGGCGTCCTCGTGCCCTCCCTGGCACTGACCTCGTTGTCATTGTTGAGGACGTCGGTCCAAAGCTTACGGACCCTGCACGTCGAAAGATAGATGTGGAGATCCATGATGGCGGGACGATTCCACGCTTGAATCAACGCCACACGGCGCAGCCGGCAAAGCGCAGGGGTTCGGCCATTCGTGCAAGCCGGGGCCCAGCGCGACTATGATTCGCCCTTGCACCCTGGGTGGAGGAGCATTACGCATGACCCTGACCGATCTGCGCTACCTGGTCGCGCTGGCACGCGAGCGCCACTTCGGACGTGCTGCCGAGAAGTGCCACGTCAGCCAGCCGACCCTGTCGGTGGCGATCAAGAAGCTCGAGGACCAGCTCGGGGTCACGCTGTTCGAGCGCAGCGCCGCAGACGTGAAGATCACCGAGATCGGCCAGCGCATCGTCGACCAGGCGGAGAAGGTGCTGTCGGAAGCCAATCTGGTCAAGGAGATCGCGGCCTCCGGCAAGGATCCGCTGGCCGGACCGCTGCGCCTGGGGGTCATCTACACCATCGGCCCCTACCTGCTGCCGCGCCTGATTCCCCGCGTGCATGCGCTGGCGCCGAAGATGCCGCTGTTTATCCAGGAGAACTACACCGGGCGACTGACCGAGGCCCTCAAGCGGGGCGAGCTCGACGTCATCGTCATCTCGCTGCCCTACCAGGAGCAGGGCATCGTCACGCGCGTCGTCTATGACGAACCGTTCCGCGTGCTGCTGCCGACCGGGCATGCCTGGGAGCGGCAGCGGAACATCGACCCCGACATGCTGGCCGACGACCAGCTCCTGCTGCTCGGGGCCGGCAACTGTTTTCGCGACCAGGTGCTCGAGGTCTGCCCCCATTGCCGCACCGGCAGCGGGCTGCAACGCACCCTGGAAGGCAGTTCGCTGGAGACCATCCGCCACATGGTGGCCACCGGGATCGGTGTCACCATCCTTCCCAGTTCTGCCGCCGACGAGCTGCCGGACCACAATCCGCTGCTGTCGGTGCGTCCCTTCGCCGACCCTCAACCGTCCCGAAAGGTGGCCCTGGCCTGGCGCGTCACCTATCCGCGGACCGGGGTCATCGATGTCCTTACCCGGGCGATCCGCGACAGCAGCCTGCCCGGCGTGTCGGCGGTCTAGGGTCCTCGTCTCCCGGCGCCGGCCGGACCATAATGGGTGTGACGGACCTGGGAGGGGGCGATGTCGGGGCGAGACGAGGATGTGGTGATCGTGGGCGCAGGGCGAGCAGGGCACGCCCTGGCACGGGCTATCCGGCGCCGCTCGCAGACATCGACGATCACCCTGATCGCGGCGCATTCCGCAGAGGTCTATCCCAAGTCGGCGTTCCCGGCCGCCCTGGCCGCAAACCGGGATCCCATCACCCTGGTCCAGGCTACGGCCAACATGGTGGCGGCCCGCGAGGACCTGCATCTGCTCGAGGACAGCCCGGTCGAGGCCATCGACGTGGCGGGCGGCAACGTCTGCATGCACCACGGCAGCATTCCCTTCGACCGGCTGGTGGTCGCGGTCGGCGAAGAAATCGGTGTGCCTCCGGTGCTGCGGGGCAACCCGGCCATCCAGCCCCTCAACCGGATCTCGGACTTTCACCTGCTCCACGGGCGGCTGCGGCTGGCGCGGCGCGTGATGATCCTGGGGGCGGGCGTGTGTGCCTGCGAGCTCGCCAACGAACTGGTGCGCAGCGGGCGGGAAGTGATCGTGGTGGATTCCGCCCGCCACCCGCTGGGCGAACGCCTGCCCGGCCTGGCTGGCGCCCGCCTGCGCGATGACCTGGCGCGAGCCGGGGTGCGCTTTCGGCTCGACGACCGGGTCCTGGCGGTCGATCCGATTTCCCATGGCCGTTTCCGGGTCCATACCGCGTGCAACGAGCGTATCGATGTGGATGCCGTCGTGTCGCTGATCGAGGCCCGGCCCCGGACCTCCCTGGCGCGGGCATCGGGGATCGGCTTCGGGCACCGGGGCATCGACGTGGATGGCTTCCTGCGGACCTCGGCCGAGGGGATCTATGCGATCGGTGCCTGCGCCAGCCTGCCGGGGCTCATGCGGCATGCCAGCATCGAAGCCCAGGCCCGGGCGCTGGCCGAAACCCTCTGTGGCCGGCCGGCGCAGCCCGAGATCCGACCCGAGCCCCTGCGGCTCAACACTCCGGACGCCCGCTTCGTGCTCTTCGAGCCCCCGGTGATCGCCGGCGAATGGCAGGAACGGGCGACGGCGAGCGGCGTCAGTGCGGCCTTTGTCGATCTGTCGGGTCGGCTGCGGGGCTTTGCCCTTGCCGGCAGTGCCATCGAGCAGCGGGACGCCTGGATGACGCGGGTCGCGCTGCAGTCCTGACCGTCCCTGGCCTCAGAAGCCGGAGCCCGGTTGCGCCAGCCAGGCGCGCTCGGCTGCCGTGCTGGCACGCCCCAGGGCACGATTGCGGTGCGGAAACCGACCGAAGCGCTCGACCACGGCCTGGTGGCGCCGGGCGAAGTCAGCGTACGCGGCCAGTGGTGGTGATGCCTGCGCCAGCGCCTCGAACAATGACACCGAGCGTCGTTGCAGCCCCGGATCCTCGGCGTGCTCCAGTGGCAGATAGACGAAGACCCGTTGCAGGGGCGGCAGCGCCTGATCGAGGCCGGCATCGATGAGCGCCAGGGCCTCGGCCCGCGCCAGCGGGTCGCCCGCGAAGGCGCGGGCGCTGCCGCGATGCAGATTGCGCGTGAATTGATCGAGCAGCAGCACGCGGGCCAGTGGCCCACCGTCGCGTGATCGCCAGTCGGTCAGCCCGCCGGCGAGCGCCTCCTCGACCCGGTCGCCGAAGCGCTCGCCAATCGCCGCGTCGAAGGCCGGATCCTTGGAGAACCAGGCCTGGCGGGGTTCAAGGGGCTCGGGGCCGAACCAGAAGTGCAGGACGGCTGCGGGCGAATCCGTCGGCTCGCCCGTCACCGCTCAGCCCGCCGCCTTCTTCTTGGCCGCCGGTGCCTTGCCGCCCTTGGCGGCGGCCTTCGGGGCCCGTGGCTCGAACTCGAAGCCCACCTTGCTGGCGCTCGCGTCCCACTTCAGGAAGGCGGAGAACTTGCGCCGGGTCTTGTTGGAGACGAAACCCTTCAACAGTTCGGTCTTGCCCGTCTCGAGCAGGCGGGTCATCTGTGCCCGCTCGATGGGCTGCTGGAGGATCAGCTTGCCGGAGCGGAAATCGCAGGACTTGTCGGGGCCGACCGACTTCTCGCAGACATAGGAGGTGCCGTGCTCGTACACGCTGGCGCCGCACTTGGGGCAGGCGCCGAGCCGCTCCTGATC
>JAGRFX010000206.1 GCA_020445805.1 Rhodocyclaceae bacterium | reverse complement strand
TGCACTGGCTGCCGACCTTGCCGCTGGCATCGGCGACGACCTGCGGGTTGTTCACAGCCGCGGTATTGATGCTGACCTTGTCGGCCCCGGCATTGAGCAGCCGGCGGACGTCATCCACCGTGCGCACGCCACCGCCCACCGTCAGCGGGATGAAGACCTGCTCGGCCACCTGCTCGACCACGTGCAGGATGATGTCCCGGGCATCGGAACTGGCGGTGATGTCGAGGAAGGTGATCTCGTCCGCGCCCTGCTCGTCATAGCGGCGGGCCACTTCGACGGGGTCTCCGGCGTCGCGCAGCTCGACGAAATTGACGCCCTTGACCACGCGGCCCGCGCTGACGTCGAGACAGGGAATGATTCGCTTCGCGAGCATGGCCGGCCGCCGCTCAGCCGCCCAGCTCGTCGGCGCGCGCCTGCGCCGCCGCGAAGTCCAGGGTGCCCTCGTAGATGGCACGGCCGGTGATGGCCGCCTCGATCCCCTCGCGCTCCACCGAGCACAGGGCATCGATGTCGTTCAGGCTGGCGATGCCGCCACTGGCGATGACCGGTATGCGCAGGGCCTGGGCCAGCTTGACCGTGGCCTCGATATTCAAACCCGAGAGCATCCCGTCGCGGCCGATATCCGTGTAGATGACCCCCTCGACGCCGTAGTCCTCGAACTTGCGGGCCAGATCGACCACGTCGTGTCCGGTCATCTTCGACCAGCCGTCGGTCGCGACCTTGCCTTCCTTGGCGTCGAGGCCGACCAGGATGTGGCCGGGAAAGGCACTGCAGGCGTCATGGAGGAACCCCGGGTTCTTGACCGCCGCGGTCCCGATGATCACGTACGAGATACCGTCGTCGAGATAGCGCTCGATGATGTCGAGGTCCCGGATGCCACCGCCCAGTTGGACGGGGATCTCGTCACCCACTTCCGTGACGATGGCCTTGATGACCTCTTCGTTGCGCGGCTTGCCCGCGAAGGCACCGTTGAGGTCCACCAGATGCAGGCGTCGCGCGCCGAGTTCGACCCAGTGCCGCGCCATGGCGACCGGATCCTCGGAAAAGACCGTTGCATCGTCCATCTCGCCCTGCCGGAGGCGAACACAGTGACCATCCTTGAGATCAATGGCGGGAATCAGGAGCATGTCGGAATGCCGATGGGGAGTTCGGGGCTGTTGAGAAAGTGTGCGGAAATCTTGGGCTCAGGGCTGCCAGGCGAGAAAATTGCGGAGCAGCTGGAGGCCAGCCTCGGCGCTCTTCTCGGGATGAAACTGGACTGCAAAGATATTAGCCCTGGCAACAGCACTGGTAAAGCTCAGCCCATAGCCGGTGGTGCCTGCCACCAGGTCCGCGTCCCGCGGGTCGACGTAGTAGCTATGGACGAAATAGAAGCGGGCGTCGTCCTCGATGCCGGCCCAGAGCGCGTGGGGCTTGGCCTGGCGTACCCGGTTCCAGCCCATGTGCGGCACCTTGAGCCGATGGCCGTCCGGGGTGTGCATGGCCGCATCCGGAAAGCGGCGAACCTCGCCGGCGAACACGCCGAGCCCCGCCACATCGCCTTCCTGGCTGTGATCGAAGAGCATCTGCTGGCCGATGCAGATGCCGAGGAAGGGCTTGCGGGCGGCTGCCTCGAGGACCGCCGGCCGCAGGCCACGGAGCTCGAGCTCGCGCATGCAGTCCGGCATGGCCCCCTGGCCGGGGAACACCACCCGATCGGCTGCGGCCACCACGGACGGATCCGAGGTCACCTCGACCCGGGTTCCGGCGCCGGCCACGTGCTCGACGGCCTTCTCGACCGAACGCAGGTTGCCCATTCCGTAGTCGATGACTGCGATCCTGTTCATGCTGGCATCTGTCTGTGTCGAATTGGCGCGTGTGCGGGTCGTGGCCCCGGGCTCACAGGCTTCCCTTGGTGGAGGGGATGGTGCCCGCCAGGCGGGGGTCCGGCGTCACGGCCATGCGCAGGGCCCGGCCGAACGCCTTGAAGAGGGTTTCGCACTGGTGGTGCGCATTGCGGCCGCGCAGGTTGTCGGCGTGCAGCGTGACGAGGGCGTGATTGACGAAGCCCTGGAAGAACTCGAAGACCAGCTGGGTATCGAGACCGCCGATGCTGCCGGCGGTGAAATCCACCTCGAGCACCAGCCCCGGGCGTCCGGAGAGATCCACCACCACGCGGGACAGGGCCTCATCAAGCGGCACGTAGGCATGCCCGTAGCGGGCCAGACCCTTCTTGTCGCCGACGGCGCGGGCGAAGGCCTGGCCGATCGTGATGCCCACATCCTCCACCGTGTGGTGTCCGTCGATGTGCAGGTCGCCCTTGGCCTCGACCTCCAGGTCGAAGGCCCCATGCCGGGCGATCTGGTCCAGCATGTGGTCGAAGAATCCGATGCCGGTGGCGAGACGGGAAACGCCGGTTCCATCCAGGTCGAGCTTGACCCGGATCTGGGTTTCCAGCGTTTCGCGGGTGATGTCGGCTTGCCTCATGGCGTGCAGTTCGGCGCTTTTGCGCGGGGATTCGGGCTTGGCCGGCCATGATAGCATCTCGACCTGATTCGCGTAGATCGCGCACCTTTCCGAGTCCGAAGATGAGCCAGTTCTGGAGTGCCGTTGTTCACGGCCTGACCCCCTATGTCCCGGGCGAGCAACCCAAGGTATCCAACCTCGTCAAGCTCAACACCAACGAATCGCCCTACCCCCCGTCGCCGACGGTCCTCGAGGCCATTCGCGAGGAGCTGGGCAGCGACGCAGCGCGCCTGCGGCTCTATCCGGACCCCAATGGCGATGCCCTCAAGGCCACCATCGCCCGGCGCTTCGGGCTGGCAGCCGGGCAGGTCTTCCTGGGCAACGGTTCGGACGAGGTCCTGGCCCATGCGTTCCAGGCGCTGCTGAAGCATGATCAACCGATCCTGTTTCCGGATATCACCTACAGCTTTTACCCGGTCTACTGCGGCCTGTATGGCGTCGAGTTCCGCACGGTGCCCCTCGACGAGCGCTTCGCGATGCGGGTCGAGGACTACTGCGTGGCGAACGGCGGCATCATCTTCCCGAACCCGAATGCGCCAACGGGGCGCTTGCTGCCCCTCGAGGCCGTCGAGCGCATCGTGGCCGCCAACCCGGATTCCGTGGTGCTGGTGGATGAGGCCTATGTGGACTTCGGCGGCGAGAGCGCCGCGGCCCTGGTGCCCCGCTATCCCAACCTGCTGGTCGTGCACACCCTGTCCAAGTCGCGCTCCCTGGCCGGCATGCGGGTCGGATTCGCGTTGGGGGATGCGCGCCTGATCGAGGCCCTGGAGCGGGTCAAGAACAGCTTCAACTCCTACCCGCTCGATCGGCTGGCCCAGTGCGCAGCCGTCGCCGCGCTGGAAGACGAGGCCTGGTTCGACACCTGCCGCAATCAGGTGATGGCCACCCGCGCACGCCTCGACAGCGCGTTGGCCGAGCTGGGTTTCGAGGTCCTCCCCTCGGCGGCGAACTTCGTGTTTGCGCGCCACCCGCACCGGGATGGCGCGGAACTGGCTGCGGCCCTGCGCGAGCGCAAGGTCCTCGTCCGGCATTTCCGCCTGCCCCGCATTGATCAGTTCCTGCGGATCACGATCGGCACCGACGCCGACTCGGAGGCCCTCCTCAGCGCCCTGCGCGAGATCCTGGCCGGCGCCTGATCACTCGCCCGCGAGCAGCCGCCGCATGTCGGCGGTGATGCGGTCGGCCTGCTCGCCGTGCTTGTAGTACAGCCTCAGGCGCCCCTGCGGATCGTAGGCATAGGTGCCGGCCGAATGGTCCACCGTGTAGGTGCTGCCCGAGGTATCGCCGGCCTTGCGGTAGAACACCCGGAAGTCCTTGGCGACGGCGGCCGTGGTCTCCAGATCTCCGTAGAGCCCGACGAAGCGGGGGTCGAACAGGGGCACGTATTCCGCCAGCAGGGCCTGGGTATCGCGCTCGGGATCGACAGTCACGAAAAGCACCTGCATCCGGTCCGCGTCCGGCCCGAGCTGTCGCATCACCTCGGCCATCGTCGACAGGGTGGTCGGACAGACATCCGGGCACTGGGTATAGCCGAAGAAGACGGCCACCGCCTTGCCGCGGTAGTCCGCCAGCGCGCGCTTCTGGCCGGTGTGGTCGGTCAGCGCGAATCCCCGGGCATAGTCCGCCCCGGTGATGTCGGTGCCATTGAAGGGGGCCTTGGAGGGCCCCTGGGAGCAGGCCGTCAGGACGAGGGCCGATAGGAGCAGGACGAATCGCTTGAGCATGGCGGGGCCTCTTGCCGGCCCCGGAGGCGAGCTCAGCCGATCCTCAGGTAGTGATCGACCAGAAGGGCCGCGAACAAGGCCGAAAGATACACGATCGAGAAGCGGAAGGTCTTGCGGGCGAGGTCGTCACTGTAGTCCCGCCACAGGGCCCAGGCCCGCTTCAGGAAGGCGAGACCGAGCACGACGGCGCTCGCCAGGTAGAGCGCGCCGCACATCCGGGTGGCGAAGGGCAGCAGGGTCACCGCGAACAGCACGGCCGTATAGAGCAGGATGGACAGCCGGGTGAATTCCGAGCCATGGGTCACGGGCAGCATCGGCAGCCCGGCCCGGGCGTAGTCGGCCGTCCGGTAGAGGGCCAGCGACCAGAAGTGGGGCGGCGTCCAGGCGAAGATGATCAGGAACAGCAGCAGTGCATCGGCCGAGACCTCGCCCGTGACCGCGGCCCACCCGAGCACCGGCGGCATAGCCCCCGAGGCGCCGCCGATGACGATGTTCTGGGGCGTGCGCGGCTTCAGGAACACCGTGTAGACCACCGCATAGCCGACGAAGGTGGCCAGCGTCAGCCACATGGTCAGGGTATTGACCGCCGCGTAGAGGATCAGGAGGCCCGCGCCGCCCAGGAGGGCTGCCAACGCCAGCGTCTCGCCCGAGCCCATCTCGCCCCGCGGCAGGGGGCGCGAGCGCGTGCGCTGCATGCGGGCGTCGAGTTGCTGCTCGATCAGACAGTTGATGGCGGCCGCGGCACCCGCCACGCAGGCGATGCCCAGCGTAGCGGCAAACACCGTCGCCGCCGGGGGGAGCCCCTCGGGCACGGCCAGGAACATGCCGATCACCGCGCAGAAGACGATCAGGGTATTCACGCGCGGCTTGGTCATGACGTAGAAGCTCTTCAGCTTCTGGCTGCCCAGGCGTCCATCAAGCGTAAGCGTTCGCATTCCTGTTCCTCTCCAGTCGGCGGGCGGCGCGCTCGCGCGCCAGGCCGTGGTTGATCCGGACCAAGCAGAGCAGCAGCAGGGCGGCCCCTCCGTTGTGGGCGACCGCCAGTGGCAGGGGCAGGCTCAGCAGCACATTGGCGATGCCGAGCGACACCTGCAGGATCAGCGCGGCCGCCAGCAGCACCGATTGCCCTCTCAGTCGTTCATGGCGGGCGAGCAGGGCCGCCAGCGCGGCAAGATAGGCCGTGAGCACCAGCGCCCCGAGCCGGTGCGTCCAGTGGATGGCGGTCAGGGCTTCGCCCGAGAGCAGCGCGCCGTCGGCATCCATGCCCAGCTCGCGGACCACGTGGAACGCATTGGCGAAGTCCCCCGCCGGCATCCACGCCCCATGGCAGGTCGGAAAATCCTGGCAGGCCAGCGCCGCGTAGTTGGTGCTGGTCCACCCCCCCAGGGCGATCTGGGCCACCAGCAGGACCAGCCCGATCCGCGCCGCCGTGACCAGCCCCGTCGGCGCGCCACGGCTCGCGACCCGGCAGACCCGGAGGGCCAGCCAGCCCAAAAGCGCCAGGGTCGTCATGCCGCCCAGCAGGTGCCCGGTGACGATGGCGGGCTTGAGCAGCAGGGTCACCGTCCACTTGCCGAGCAGTCCCTGGAAGATCACCACGCCGACCAAAGCCAGGGCCACGCCGGGGGCGGCGCCGGGCTCGCGCCGGTGGCGCCAGGAGAGCACCGCGATGGCGATGATCAGCAGGCCCAGACTGGCCGCGAGGTAACGATGGATCATCTCCTTCCAGGCCTTGGGCAGGCTCACGGGTCCCCCGGGCTGGGCAGACTCGGCGGCGATGATCTTGTCGGCTGCGTGGGCCGGGGTGGCGTGGCCGTAGCAGCCCGGCCAGTCCGGGCAGCCTAGCCCCGCGTCCGACAGGCGCACGAAGGCGCCGAACACCACCACCGTCAGGGTCAGCGCCAGGGCCAGCAGGATCAGTCGGCGGAGCGTCTTCATCCGATGCGCGAATACTTGAGGAGACGGGACAGGTCGCGAATCATCCGCTTGGGATCCGGGTCGGCGGGAAAGCGCAGCATCAGGTTGCCGAGCGGATCCACCAGCAGCACCCGCTCCGTCGCGGGCAGCTTGGCCAGCGCCTCGCGCCCCACGTCGGCGACGATCAGCCCGTCGGCGGTTGGCGGCGCCGCTGTCGGCGACTCACCGGCCCTCAGCCACAGGCGCTCGACCCGGTCCATGTGTTCGCCCTGGGCCGTCCGGACCTGGCGCATGTAGTAGAGCGCGGTCTCGCAGGCCGCGTCGCAGGGCCCTTCGGACGCATAGACCAGAGTCCAGCGCCCCTTCGCAGGGGCAGCCGCCGCGGCCAGCGGCGAGGGCATCGGCCGGGGCTCGATCAGCTCGCCGTAGTTGGTACGGCCATCCGGCTGCCACAGGTAGTAGGTCGCATACGAGGCCACCACCGGCAATGCGCACACGGCGGCCAGCAACAGCAGGGTGCGACGCCCCTTACGCTTGTCTGCCACGGAAGAACTGCCTCCATCCGAAAAACCCGGTCAGGCCCGCCGCCATCGTCGCCAGACCGAACCACTGCACGGCGTAGCCCCTGTGCCGGTCGATCCCCGCATCGGGTCGTGGCCAGTCGCGCACCAGCGGCTCACCGGCCTCCGGCGCCTGCAGCACCACCCACGGCATGACCGCGCGGCCGATCGCCGCGCCGATCTCCTCCGCAACCAGATGCTGCCGGAGGTGGCCTTCGGCCGGATCGGCAGCCAGTCGGAACGGGCGCGCCTCGGGATAGTGCACCACGCCCTCGACCCGGGCGGCGCCGTCAGGCGGGGGGACGCGCGGCAGGTCCGATCGATTGCTCCGAGCCGGTGTCCAGCCCCGGTTGACCAGAACCACGCGCCCGTCATCCAGGGTCAGCGCCGACACCACATGGAACCCGGGCCGCCCGTTATGGACCCGGTTGTCGATCAGGAAGTCGGCCCCAGGCAGCCACTGCCCCTTCAGGACCACCGGCTGCCAGGCTTCGGGGTCCTGCCGGTCGGACAGGAGACTCGGCGGGCGGCTGGCCATCTGGTCGAGTTGCGCCTGCAAAGTGGCTTTCTCGCCGGCGCGCCGGAGCTGCCACTGCCCCAGCTGGACACCCGTCGCGGCCAGCACGACCCCCAGCACATACGGCAGCACGATCCGCAGCCTCATCGCCAGCCCGGCGTCTCGCATCGCGCTGGGCGAAGCGGGCCGGCGGGTTTAGACTGCCCTGACACCGCCAAGGGAGTCGTCGTGCGCATCATCGTCATCGTGTTGCTGCTGCTCATCCTGGGGAGCCTGGCTTCGGCTCTGTTGTTCCTGTTTCGCGACCGGGACAGCGGGAGCACCCGCACCGTGAAGGCGCTCTCCCTGCGCGTCGGCCTGTCGATCTTCCTGTTTCTGCTGCTGATGGCGGGCTACGCCACCGGCCTGATCCCCCAGCGCCTATAGCCAGTAGACCACCACGAACAGGAACAGCCACACCACATCGACGAAGTGCCAGTACCAGGCCGCGGCCTCGAAGGCGAAGTGGCGATGGGCGGTGAAGTGCCCGGCCCGCGCGCGGAAGAACATCACCGTCAGCA
>JAGRFX010000205.1 GCA_020445805.1 Rhodocyclaceae bacterium | reverse complement strand
ATCCTGCTCGACTACCCCGCCCCCTACGAGGACCCGGTGTTCCGCTTCGCCGACTTCAATGCCGGCCGCTACGCCAGCCGCAACGCCGCTTTCCAGCTGGCCCTGTCCGCCATCAGCGGGCACCGGCTGGCGCCGGACGGCGATCTTCTGCGCTATCGCGACGGCAGCCCGGCGCCGGAAAAGAGCGCCACCCGGCTGGCCATCGACGCCATCGCGGCGCGGCTGGAATTGTCCGACTGGCGAATCGGCCGTGACCTGCTGAGGGAAAAGGAAGCCGATTTCGACAAGACCGCCCTCTACCGGCGCGTCTTCGAGCTGGCAGAGCGCAAGTCAGGCCACCGCGAGGCGCGGGCCGTGATCCCCCGCATCCGTCTCGAGAGTCCCAAGATCACCCGCCAGCTGACGACCGAGTGGTTTGCCAGGCGGGTCCGCGGGCGCTACGACGGCTGCCTCGCCGCCGCCCGCTGAGGCGGCGCGTCAGCGCCGCGCGAGGCGCGCCTCGGCCTTGTCGAGCCAGACCCCGAGCTCGTCGAGCAGGGCCTGCTGGCTGAACGAGCAGCTTTCGCCGGAGAACCCGGCGCCAGACTCCAGCCGCATCAGCAGCTGGTCGAGCACATCGCCGTACTGGGGCGGGAGGCAGGCCAGGACCGGCGGCGCGTCGTTGCGCCACAGGGCAACGCACTGGAGGGCCGAGAGGCGCCCCTGATTCAGGCGTTCGAGGGCTGCGCGAAGGGAGTGGGTCACGGGGGGGCTCCATGCTCGTGGCGCCAGGCGCGCACGAAATCGTTTGCGGCGGGCAGGAAATCGCGGAAGTCCGCCGCGAATCCGCCTTCATCGGCCTCGAAGTCCTGAAATCCGTCGCCGAGGGGATTCTCCCGGCGGATCCGGTGACGCGACATGCGCGACAGGGCATCGGCCACCGCGGCCCCTTCGCGATACGAGGACAGCCAGTCGCCCGCGCGCATCGAGGGCAGCACGCGGGCGAAGCCCTCGGGCAGCTCGTCCAGGCGGGCGGTGGCAAGCCGGTAGGTGTCGGCGCAGAAGTGGCCGAGGGCTTCGTCGTGATGCTCGGACCAGGTGCGGGCCAGGAGATGGTCGTAGAACATGTCCACCAGCACGCCGGCATAGCGCCGCCGCGCTGTGCCCACCCGTCGGCGACTGGCCTGGAAGGCCGGATGCCGGTCGGCAAATCCGTCGATGGCGCGATGCAGGGCCACGCCCCGCGCCAGGTCGGGCGGCAGCCCTGCCGGCAGCAGCCCCTTGACGAAGTCGCCCGCCAGCCCCCCGACCCGGAGCGCGGCTTCGTGTCGGGCCAGAAAGGCATGGGCCAGGAAGTTCATGCCGGATCGACCAGGTGGCCCGTCTTGATCCAGGCACGGCTGCCGACCGTGCCGCGCAGCTGCTGGACGCTGCCCGGTGGCAGACGCAGCCAGCAGCCGACCGGGTAGTGCCCGCGCTCGTCGGACAGGCTCCCCGCCAGGACGAGGCATTCCATCCCCCCGGGGTAGCGGACCGGGGCCGGTTCGGCCGGCGCGTCGAAGTGCAGGAGGGTCACCGTCTCGTGAGCCGTGGCGTGCAACACGCACTGGCGGACCCCGGCCGACGGTCCTTCCGTCCAGGCAAGCTGGTGCGTATCGATCACGCAGGCGCGCAGGTCGTCCTGCGGAAACTGGCGCAATTTGACGAAGATCGTGCAGCCCTCGGACGCGCCCGGCGTGTGGCGGGTGCCCGGCGGATTGCGGACGTAGGTTCCGGCGGGATAGCGTCCGTGTTCGTCCTCGAACACCCCCTCGAGCACCAGGAATTCCTCGCCGAGCGCATGGTCATGGGCCGCGAATCGACTGCCCGGCGCGTAGCGGACGATGCTGGTGGCCCGCGCCAGCTCGTCGCCGATCCGGTCCAGCAGGCGCCGTTCGACCCCAGCCGCCGGCGAGGGCTGCCAGGGCTCGGCGTGGGTGTCGACCACTTCGCGCCGGCTAAAATCGGCGCGGACGTCCGGCATCAGACCAGTTCGACCAGTTCGGGCGTGATCGACATCATCAGCACGCGCTGACCCAGCAGCGTGACGCTGCCCTGCCGGCGGTTGTCGCCGGTATCGCTGTACTCGAAGGCATAGACCCGGCGAAAGGCGACGTGGCCGTTGTCCTGCCGCCCCAGGCGCAGCGAGGCGGTGGCCACGGTGTCGTCCAAGAGCTGCAGCCCGGCCGCCTTGCAGGCCTGCCGGACGGCCTGCATGCCGGCTTCGCGGGCGCGCAGGGTATCGACCCAGAACCAGACGGCCAGGGCGATCAGGGCCATGAAGAAGAGTTCGGTGGTAGGCATCCGGAAACGGATCAAGCGGTGCCCGCAGGGCACCCGACACGGCGAGTGTGCATGTTCCGGCCTGCCCTTCGCAAGCCGCTGCCGACGAGGGCGCTCAGGCCCAGAGGGCCGCGCGGAGGGGGTGTTCCTCGAAGCCGTCGGTGCCGTCGCGCAGGCGGGCCAGCAGGCGCGACATGGCGCTGGCGTCCTCCTCGGTGAACCCCCGCTTGAAGTCGGTGAGGATCAGGCGCGAGCGGGTCAGCCAGTTGCCCGGCGCGTCGTCGATCGCCAGCCAGCGGGCCCCCTGCGGGTGACGTTGCTCCAGCCACTTGCGGGCCTCGCGCTCGCGCAGGCCGTGAAGATCGGAGCCCTTCTTCGGAAGCATGTGGGGCGTCACGCCGGCGATGCGCGGCCGGATGTCGGACGCGAAGCGCGCCGCCAGCTTCTGCAGCGAGAACAGGGTGCGCCAGTCGGAGGTGATGACGATCCGCGCCTCGTCGTGGCAGCGGATCACCTCCTCGATCAGCGGCAGGCAGCGGAAATCCTCGACCTCACCCCAGGGATGGGTGACGCCGTCGAAGTCGAGGAACACGTAGGTCGTGTCGGTATCCATTACCCAGAACGCTAAACGATGTACGATTCCATCTTATTGCAGCGCATCACAGTTGCAAAGAAAATTCCGTAAAAACCCTGTGTCCAAGTGCTAAAGATTTCGCAGTTATGCCCGTTTAGCTTTGCGACACCGCGTGCTGCAATGCGGAAGAAAATCCCCTCAGTTACCTCACGGAGCTTCACATGACCCCCATCGTCAACCTTGAGGGCAAGGTCGGCCTGATCACCGGCATCGCCAACGAGAAATCCATTTCCACCGGCGTTGCCGAGGCCTGCGTCGATGCCGGCGCCAAGCTGGTCCTGACCTACCAGAACGAGAAGACCCGCGCCTTCATCGAGCCGGTTGTGCACCGCCTCGGCGTCGAGCACGTTCATCTGCTGGATGTCACCCAGCCCCAGACCATCGACGCGACCTTCGCCGCCATCGACGCCGCCTTCGGCAAGCTCGACTTCGCGATCCACTCCATGGCCTTCGCCAAGCGCGACGACCTGCACGGCCGCGTCGTCGACACCTCGGCCGACGGCTTTGCCCTCGCCATGGACGTATCCACCCACTCCTTCGTCCGCCTGGCCAAGGCGGCCGAGCCCCTGCTCGTCAAGGCCGGCGGCGGCTCGCTGGTGACCATGACCTACCTGGGCTCGGAAAAGGTCATCGCCAACTACGGCGTGATGGGCCTGTGCAAGGCGGCCCTGGAAGCGGCCACCCGCTACATGGCCTACGAACTGGGCCAGAAGAACATCCGCGTCAACGCCGTCTCGCCCGGCCCGCTGATGACCCGCGCCGCGTCCGGCATCGCCGGCTTCGACGGCCTCATGGCTTCGGCCGTGGAGCGGGCCCCGATGCACAGCCTGGTGACTCCCGAGGACATCGGCGCCCTGACCGCCTTCCTGGTCTCGGACGCGGGCCGTCTGATCACCGGCGGCGTGCACTTCGTGGATGCCGGCTACAACGTGATGGGCTGAGCGCGACCGCGCCGTGATCGACATCGCAGTCGCGCGCCAGGCGCTGGGTCGTGCCGCCATCCGGCTGCCCGATCCGGTGCCCGACCATCCCCTGACTCGCGGCCGTCGCGAGTTGGGGCGGGGCGAATACAGCATCGTGCTCGAGGCCGACAGCCCCGAGCGCGTGCTGAAGGTCATCAGCTCGCCGGCCGACTATTTCCTGTACACCGCCGAGGACCGCCCCACCGGCCCGCACTACCCGCGGATCTTCGCCGATCACGGCACGATCGGCCGGGCCCAGTCCGGCTACCCCTTCCATCTCCTCGAGATGGAGAAGCTCTACCCGCTCGAGCCGGGCAGCGAAGCCGCCTCGATGGCGCGGGCGCTGATCGAGGCCTACTGGAAGGGCTGCCAGCAGTGGGTCCAGCTGGGCTCCAACATGGGCCGCATCGCCCTCTACCACATGGTGCAGGGCCAGGAGGTGGCCAGCACCAGCCTGCACGCCGCGCTGCGCGGCCTGTCCGACTTCATCGAGGAATACCAGGTCCTGCCGGACATCCTCAACCAGGACAACATCATGATGCGCGAGGATGGCACGCTGGTGTTCTCCGATCCGGTCTTCATGGGCTGACAGTCGCCCCCGATCACTGCGCGCCGACACACCCTTTGAACCGGCATCGCGGACGCATCGACTAAACTTCGTATCCCGATGTTACGAGGCGCCGGATGCGTTTCCTGTTCCCGGGCGTATTGATCGCCCTCTCCCTGCTGCTGGGCGGTTGCGCCAGCACCGTCTCCAATCCCCACGTCCAGAAGATCACCTCGAAGGCCGAGGCCTACCTGGAGAAGGGCAAGGAGTGGATCGGCTGGCAGAACTCGCCGGACACCCCGGAAGGCGAGGCCCGCAGCGCCGAGGCCGGCGAGACGCCCACGCCCCCGACGACCACCGCCCTCGCGCCGCAGGCCGCCGAGCCGCCGCCAGCCCCCCAGGCCAGGCCACCGCGCACCACGCTCATCAAGCCCGTCGAAGCCGTCGAGGCGCCCCCTGCACCGGCCCTGACCCCGGCGCCCGTCGAGGAGGTCAACCTGCAGGAGGTCGCGGCGGCGGGCATCGAGTTCGGCACCTACCACGCGCTCGTCATCGGCAACAACCGCTACCGGCACATCGAGGGCCTGCAGAGCGCGGTCCCGGACGCCACACGGCTCGACGAGATCCTGCGCACCGAATACGGCTTCAGGACGCGGCTGCTGCTGGACGCCGACCGGGACCAGATCCTCGGCGCGCTCACCGACTACCGTCGCACCCTGGGCCCCCACGACAACCTGCTGATCTACTACGCCGGCCACGGCTGGGTGGACCCGGAGGCCGACGAAGGCTACTGGCTGCCGGTCGACGCCCATGCCGACGACCCGGTGCGCTGGCTCTCCAACGCCACCCTGACCACCTCGGTCCGGGCCATGCGTGCCAAGCACATCCTGGTCATCGCCGACAGCTGCTTTTCGGGCAAGCTCACCCGCGGCGCCCACGTGGGCATCCGCGGCACCGACTACCTGCAGCGCATGGCCACCCGCCGGGCGCGCACGGTGCTGACGTCCGGCGGTCTCGAGCCGGTGCTCGACCAGGGCGGCAAGGGTGGTCATTCGGTTTTCGCCTCGTCCCTGTTCGAGGTGCTTGACGAGAACACCGGAGTGATCGACACCGCCCAGATGTTCAATGTGGTCCGGCGCAAGGTGGCGCTGGCGGCGCCGCAGGTGCCCGAGTACGGCGACATCCGCCAGGCGGGCCATGACGGCGGCGACTTCCTGTTCGTCCGGCAGCGCTGAGGCCCCATGGAACCATTGACCGTGCCGGAAGGCGCCCCGTCGGCCGCGGCCACCGAGGCCGCGGTTGCCCGCTGGCTCGACGAGGTCGTGATCGGGCTCAACCTGTGCCCCTTTGCGGCCGGCCCGCGGCGCAAGGACCAGATCCGCATCGCGGTCTGTCATCCGAGCGACGAGAACGACCTGACCGAGACCCTGGTCGAGGAACTCGACCATCTCGCCGCGACCGATCCCAAGGTGCTTGAAACCACGCTGCTTGCCGTCGAGGGCCTGCTGTCAGACTTCGACGACTACCGTCGCTTCGTGGATTTCGCCGAGGTGCTGGTGCTCCAGTACGGCTGGGAGGGGGTCTTCCAGGTGGCCAGCTTCCACCCCGACTACCAGTTCGCCGACACCGAGCCGGACGACCCGGGCAATCTCACCAACCGCTCGCCCTGCCCCATCCTGCACCTGATCCGCGAGGAGAGCCTGGCACGGGTGCTGGCCCGCTATCCGGATCCGGATGCGATCCCCGCCACCAACATCCGGCGCGTCAGCGAACTCACGCCCGAGGAGCGGGCGCGCCTGTTCCCCTACCTGCTGCGCTGATCGGGACGGATTGCCTCAGGGAATCTGGTGCTCGATGCCGAAGCGGGCGTCCTCGTCCAGCGCGAGGCGCGCCTGCAGCACCGGCATCACCGCGGCCAGGGTCTCGGGCAGGGTCCAGGGCGGGTTGATCACGAAGAGGCCGCTGCCGTGCATGCCGAAGCCGTCGCGCGAGGGCTTGGTGACGTCGAGCCACACGTGCAGCCAGGCGGGCGGCGCCAGCTTCTGCAGGCGCTCGACGAGTTGCTTCGACTCGGTCTTCTGCAGGCGCGGATACCAGATCGCGTAGCAGCCCGCCGGGAAGCGCTTCAGCGCGTCCTTGAGGGTCTCGACCACCACCCGGTACTCCTCACGTCGCTCGTAGGCCGGGTCGATCAGCACCAGGGCACGGCGACTCGGCGGCGGCAGCAGGGCCTTCAGCGCGGCGAAGCCGTCCTCGCGGCTGATCGTGACCCGCTTTTCCTTGGCCGGAAAGGCCTTCTGCAGGAAGCCGTGGTCGGTCGGGTGCAGTTCGAACAAGCGCAGCCGGTCCTCATCGCGCAGCGCCGTCTGGACCAGCACCGGCGAACCCGGGTAGAACTGCAGCTCCCCGCCCCGGTTGAAGTCGCGCACCGCCGCCACATAGCGGGCCAGCGCCGGCGGCAGGTCGTCGGCCCGCCACAGGCGCGCGATACCCTGCTTGTACTCGCCGATCTTCTGCGCCTGCTCGCTGTCGAGGGCGTAGCGCCCGGCGCCCGCGTGGGTGTCGATGGCGAGGAAGGGCTTGTCCTTCTGCTTCAGGTAGTCGAGCAGCTCGAGCAGCACCACGTGCTTGAGGACGTCGGCGTGGTTGCCCGCGTGGAAGGCGTGTCGGTAGCTCAGCATCGGCGTGGGCAGATTCGGTCGGCAGGGGCGCCGATGTTAGCACCGCACAGCCTCGCCCGGGCCCTCCGGGCATCCCCGAACTGGCAGCTTCGACCCGGCTCCTGCATAGTTCGAACTCCATACGGAATACGACCCCCGGAGCACCCATGGAAGAAGTCCTCGAACAGTTGCGTGCAAGCCTCGGAGACAGCGAGGTGATCGATGGCGCCGAGGTCGAGGCGCGCTACCTGCGCGACTGGAGCAGCGCCCCCGGCCGGCGTCCGCTGGCCCTGGTGCGTCCGCGCTCGACGGCCGAGGTCTCGAGCATCCTCTCCATCTGCAGCGGGGCCGGCGTGGGCGTGGTGGCACAGGGCGGCATGACAGGCATCGCCGGCGCCGCCATCGCCGACGAGGACCAGATCGCCATGAGCCTGGAGCGCCTGCGCGGCATCGAGGAGGTCGATGAGGCCGCAGCCACGATCACCGCCTGGGCCGGCACGCCGATCCAGCTGCTGCAGGAGGCCGCCCGCGAGAAGGGCTATCTGTTCGCCCTCGACTGGGGCGCCCGCGGCACCGCCACCGTGGGCGGTGGCCTGGCCACCAATGCCGGCGGCAACCGGGTGATCCGCTACGGCATGGCCCGCGAGCACGTGCTGGGGATCGAGGCGGTGCTGGCCGACGGCACCGTGCTGTCGATGATGAACAAGATGCAGAAGAACAACGCCG
>JAGRFX010000204.1 GCA_020445805.1 Rhodocyclaceae bacterium | reverse complement strand
CAGGCCGCCTCTTCCGAGATGATCTCGCTGTAGACGCCCGACATGTCCACGTTCCACTCGACCGCGTCGATGATGAAGAACTCGGGCTCGGGACCGAAGAAGGCGGTGTCGCCCAGGCCGGTCGACTTCAGGTAGGCCTCGGCACGCTTGGCCAGCGAACGCGGGTCGCGGTCATAGCCCTTGCCATCCGACGGCTCGATGACGTCGCACGACAGGATCAGGGTGGTCTCGTCGAAGAAGGGGTCGATGTAGGCGGTCGCAGCGTCCGGCATCAGGATCATGTCCGAGGCCTGAATGCCTTTCCAGCCAGCGATCGACGAACCGTCGAACGGATGCCCGGACTCGAAGTGATCCTCGCCAAAGGCGCTCACAGGCAGCCCGACGTGCTGCTCTTTGCCACGGGTGTCGGTAAAGCGCAGGTCAATGAAGCGGACTTCATTTTCCTGGATCATCTTCATGACGTTCTCAGCGGACATGCTCGACTCCTGGTTTGTAGTGCGTTGTTCAAATGAAAACGAAAAAATCGTCGGGCGAAATCGTAGCACTTAGCGTGCCACGGGGTGAAAACACGAAACCACGGGGCTGACCCATCCGCTGCACCAAAATTGCGCCCGATCAATGCATCAAGATGGTGCATTTTTGCCATTTGCGCACCACTCCTGTGCATCTGCCACGACCCGGATGACATGGATCGAGCCATCGACCGCCGCGGCACGGGCCAGCCGCTCGGGCATCGGGTCGGTTTGCGGCTCGCCGGCCAGCCAGTCCTTCGGAAGGAAGAGTTCGATCTCGACCCCGCCTCGCAGGTAGTGTAACTGGACTCGGCTCGGGGCCGGCATGTCCGCGCCCATGGCCTCCCGTATGGCGCTCACCAGGGCTTCCCGTCGCGGAATCCGTGGCCCGCTGGGCGGCAGCAGATCGTCTTCCACGTCCACATGGACGAGCACGTCCTGGACATCCTCCCGCGCCCGCAGCAGGGTGACCCGGGCGGTTTCGGCGATGCGATGCCCCTCCGACACCGTGATTCGGGGGTCCACCTGGACGTGTGCGTCCACCAGCACCTGGGGCCCCATGCGACGGGTCCGCAGATCATGGACCCCCATGACACCCGGTGACTCCAGCAGGATGTGCCGCATGGCCTCGGTCTCCTCGGCCCCGAGCCCGGTGTCGATGAGTTCCCGCACGGCCGCCATCGCGAGCCGGATCCCCATCCGGGCAATCAGCAGGCCCACCAGCATGGCCGCCAGCGGCTCCAGAAACGGGTGGCCCGCCAGGCTGCCACCGATACCCACGGCCACCACCAGCGACGAAGCCGCGTCGGAACGGGCATGCCACGCGTTCGCCTCGACCATCGGCGAACGGACCTGGCGCGCAACCCGCCGCAGGTAGCGGAACAGGCCCTCCTTGGCCGCCAGCGTCAGAACCGCCATGAGCAGCGCAGCCGGCTCCACGGGCGGCAGTTCGCCGAGGCGCTCGATGCGACCGGCCGCGGCCACCAGGAAGCCGACCCCGACCGCCACCAGCATCGCACCGAGCGCCATCGACACCGCGGTTTCGATGCGGCCGTGGCCGTATGGGTGGTTGCGGTCGGCGGGCTCCCCGCCCTGCTTGTTGGCCACCAGGACCAGTCCGTCCGACATCAGGTCGGCCAGCGTGTGCATGGCGTCGGCCACCAGGCTGAAGGCGTGGGCCATGACACCGACGACGATCTGCGCGACGACCAGGCTGATATTGGTCGCGATGCCCGTCAATGTGGCGTTCCGTATCCGTCGCTGACGGGCGGGGTCCGACGGGCGGGTCGCGCCGACTTGAGGCTGCATGGGTTTGGCCGGGTATACTCTGAGGTCCGCCATTCTATCGACCGGAAGTTTCCAAATGGGAAGACTCAACGAGTTGCTGTCGCTGGCCCACAAGCGGGCCGACGAGATGCGGCTGCCCTATGCGGGCGCGCTGACCCCCAAGGAAGCGCATGAAATCTGGCAGCTGGCGCCCGGTGCGCAGCTGGTCGACGTGCGCAGCAAGGCCGAGTGGGACTGGGTCGGGCGGGTGCCGAAAGCGGTCGAGATCGAGTGGCTGACCTATCCGGGCAGCCAGCCCAACGCGAACTTTCTCAGCCAGCTCGCCCATCAGGTGGACCGGGAGGCGCTGGTCATGTTCATGTGCCGCAGCGGCGCCCGCTCCAATGCCGCGGCGACGGCGGCCACCGAGGCCGGCTATACCAACTGCTACAACGTGCTGGAAGGCTTCGAGGGCGACAAGGACGCCGCGGGCCATCGCAATCGTGTGGGCGGCTGGCGCTTCGCCGGCCTGCCGTGGACCCAGGGCTGAGCCCGCTCACCCGCCCCCAGGAATTCCCCATGCAGGTAGCCACCATCAGTTTCGACCAGTTCAACGTGCTGCAGGACGCGCAGGCCCAGGAACGCATCCGCGCCGCCCGGGCCCGGCTCGGCGACCGTGCGGTCCTGCTCTGCCATCACTACCAGCGGGCCGACGTGTATCAGCACGCGGACCTGACCGGCGACTCCCTCAAGCTGGCCAAGCTCGCCTCGGAGACCGATGCCGAGTACATCGTATTCTGCGGCGTGCATTTCATGGCCGAGGTCGCCGACATCCTCTCCAAGGATCACCAGATCGCGATCCTGCCGGATCTCGCCGCGGGCTGCTCGATGGCCGACATGGCCAACCTTGCCAAGGTGGAGCGCTGCTGGCGCGAACTGACCGAGGTTCTCGGCAACCCGGACGACCTGATCACGCCGGTCACCTACATCAACTCGGCAGCCGACCTGAAGGCCTTCTGCGGCGAACACGGCGGCATCGTCTGCACCTCGACCAACGCCCCGACCATCATCGACTGGTCCTTCCGGCAGCGCGAGAAGGTGCTGTTCTTCCCGGACCAGCACCTGGGCCGCTGGACCGGCTACAAGAAGGGCATTCCGCTCGAGGACATGCACGTCTGGGACCCGGACCTGGAATACGGCGGCCTCACCCCCGAGCAGATCCGCAGCGCGCGCATCCTGCTGTGGAAGGGGCATTGCTCCGTGCACCAGATGTTCCAGGAAAGCCACATCCGCCGCTGGCGCATGCAGCACCCGGACGGCAAGGTCATTTCCCACCCGGAGAGCAACCTCGAGGTCTGCATCGCCTCCGACTACGTCGGCTCGACCGAGTACATCATCAAGACCATCAAGGCCGGGCCCGACAACACCCGCTGGCTGGTCGGCACCGAGCTCAACCTGGTCAACCGGCTGGCCGAGGAGGAAAAGGGCCGGGGCGTGGTCGTCGAGTTCATGGCGCCCACAGTGTGCATGTGCTCGACGATGCAGCGCATCGATCCCCAGCATCTGGCCTGGACGCTCGAAAACCTGGTGGAAGGCAACGTGGTCAACCGGATCCAGGTGCCCGAACACGAGGCGGCGCTGGCCCGCCTGGCGCTCGACCGCATGCTGTCGGTGTCCTGAGGCCCACGGGCGAGCACTCCGGGGCCGCCTGCGGGCGGCCCTTGTTCATGGGGCCTCAGGGTCGGATGAAGGCCGCGACCTTCGGATCGGCCCTCAGGCCCTTCAGGTCGTCCGCGCTGGGAAGCACCGGACGGTCGCGCTCGGCATTCACCAGGCACAGGAAACCCAGCGGCTCGGCTTCGGAGGCCCGGAACTGGTGCCAGGTCCAGGGCGCGATCTCGACCAGGTCGTGGGGACCGACCGCCCGCACCTCGCTGCCGACCAGACAGGCACCCCGCCCGCGCAGCACCATGACGGCATGGACGTGGGCATGGCGCTCCAGGGTCGAGTGCCCGCCGGCCCCCACCTCGAAGTAGCGCCAATCGCAGCCCAGGTCCGGCCGGCTGAAGAGCACCTGGCGTGTCACGTCGCGGAAGGGTGCCGAACCCTCGGGCTTGTATGCATGGATCTCCACGCCCTCCCACCGCCCTGCGTCGATGGCCTGTCGAATCGCCTTGCCGCTCATCGCCCCCCTCCCCGTACCGCCTCGACAAAATCCCGCGCTGCACGCTCGACACCCAGGGGCGATTCGAGCAAGGCACCCCCGATCAGAAGCATGACGTCCCCGCCATAGAAATCCAGCATCTCGGCGACGCGGCCCGGGTGCATGCCACCCGCGGGCACCGGCAGGCAGGCGTTGAGCCCGTGCCAGGGGTTGCGCGCCGCCGCCGCGAGCGATGCGCAGGTCTCGGGTGCATAGCTGAAGCGCCCGCCATGGTTGGGAAAGATGGTGGCATCGGCGCCACACAGCCGGAACAGCTTGCCCAGCAACGCCGGCGGTGCGATGCGGGCCGCGCCGCCCATGGCCGGGTGGGCGATCAGCGCCAGGCCCGAACGGCTGCGGGCCAGCTCGTGCAGGGTGCCGAGGCCACAGATCATCGGCGCGACGAGCGCCATCTCCACGCCCTCGTCCTGCAGGATACGACGCTGGGCCGCGATCGAGATCGGCCCGCCCGACAGGGTCGGCGCATAGTGTGCGTTCAGGCCCTCGCGGCGCAGCGCCCCCTGCACGGCCCGGACCCGCTCGGCAAAGGGTGCAAAGGCCTGGTCGGCCAGCCCGTGGTCGTCCTTGATGACATCGATGCCGCCCGCCGCCAGGCGAGCCGCCAGGTCGGCCAGCGCCCGGGAGGACGAACCCAGCGGCTTCAGGGCGCTGCAGGTCAGCGCGCCGGCTGCCACACCGAGCCGACGGCGGAGGCCGACAAGGCCCTCGGCCGGACCGCCGAAGCGGGCCGCATCGGCGGTCGGCAGGTCGAAGTCTTCGAGGATCACGTCAGGCTGGAGCGAGCTGTTGCCGAACAGCATGTTGAGGAGCTGCCCCCCCTCGAGTCCGGTGCTGGGCACCGACAGGCCCAGCGTGACCCGGAAATCGCCGCCCTCGATGGGCTGGATCGCGTCCACCGCCCCCAGCACCTCCGCCCGCACCCGCTCGTCGCCGACCGCCCCGGGCGGCATCTCGATGCTCTGCTCGACGGCCAGCGCCCGGGCCCGCGCCTCGATGTCCTGGGCGCCGCAGGCGATGCGATACGCAACCTTCAGTTCCTTCATCCCGACCTGCTCTTAGAATTGCACGACTTGCACCTGCCCTGGACCACGCCCGGAGCCACCGGATGCCCGACCTGCGGATCTGTACCTACAACATCCACAAGGGATTCTCCCAGTTCAACCGCCGCATGGTCATCCACGACCTGCGGGAACGGCTCCACACGCTGGGGGCGGACATCGTCTTCCTGCAGGAGGTCCAGGGCATGCACGTGCAGCACGCCCAGCGGCATCCCGACTGGCCCGCCATTCCCCAGCACCATTTTCTCGCCGAAGGCATGTGGATCGATTCCGCCTACGGTGGCAATGCCGTCTACGACCACGGCCACCACGGCAATGCGATCCTGAGCCGCTTCCCGATCACCAGCAGCGCCAATCAGGACGTCTCGGACCACCGCTTCGAGCGCCGCGGCCTGCTGCACTGCGAGATCGCGCTCCCCGACGCCCCCCGGCCCCTGCACACGGTGTGCGTACACCTGGGACTCTTCGCGGGCAGCCGCCGGCGGCAGATGGAGGCCCTGTGCGAGCGCATGCAGGTCCTGGCGGGCGAGGACGCACCGATCATCATTGCCGGCGATTTCAATGACTGGCGCAACCATGCGGACCTGCTGCTGGCCCGACGGCTGGGCCTGCAGGAGGTGTTCTGTGGCGGACGGGGACGGCCGGCGCGCAGCTTCCCGAGCGCCCTGCCCGTCTTCCGCCTGGACCGGATCTACGTCCGCGGGTTCCGGATCCGCCAGGCCGAAGCCCACTTCGGGGGCCCCTGGGCGCGCATTTCCGATCACGCGGCCCTGACCGCGACCCTGCAGTTCGGCGGCGACACCGCGCGCTAGCGTTTTGCCCGCGGCCGGGGCGGCAGGGGCGGACGCTTGGCCGAGATGACGCCCGTATTCACGCCGAACCAGCCCAGGCCGCCATAGAGGCGGCCGAACTCGATCTTGACGCAGCGGTCCATGACCACCCGGAGGCCAGCGGCCTCGGCCCGGGCGGCTTCAGCCTCATTGACCACACCGAGCTGCAGCCACAGGGTGCGGGCGCCAATCGCGATGGCGTCGTCCACCACCGGCCCGATTTCCGCAGGCCGGCGGAACACGTCGACCATGTCGACCGGATGCGGAATATCGCGCAATGACGGGTAGCAGGTCTCGCCCAGCACCTCGGGGTAGGCCGGATTGACCGGGACGATGCGGTAGCCCCGCTCCTGCATGTACTTGGCCGCGAAATAGCTGGGGCGATACCAGTGGGCCGACAGGCCGACCACCGCGATCACCGTGTCCTCGCTCAATACCTTCCTCAAGCCCGCAATATCGTCGATCACACTTCCGCCTCGCAAAAGGTTCCGGGTACCACCAGCGAACGCAGGCGTGGCACCTCGGAAAGACGCCAATGTGCCATCGCCCAGGCCCAGATGCCAGTCGTCGGCCACCCGGCCATGGCCGCCGGTGGCGACTGCCCGAGCAGGTCCAGCGCCGCGTGCAGGGCAGGCCCGGGTTGCTCGTCGTCCAGAGCCGGAGCCCAGGTCTGCTTCGAGAGCTTGGCGCCCTCGCGATTGGTTCCGACCGGCAGGTGCGCATAACGGGGCTCCGGCAGCCCGAGGCAGCGCTGCAGCCAGAGCTGCCGGCAGGTCGAGTCCACGAGGTCCGCGCCGCGCACCACGTCGGTGACGCCACTGGCGGCGTCGTCCACCACCACGGCCAGCTGGTAGGCGAAGAGTCCGTCTGCCCGCTTCAGCACGAAATCACCCACCTCGCGCCAGACGTCCTCGCACAGGCGCCCCAGGACCTGGTCGTCGAAGCACAGCACCTGGCCCGGCTCCGTGCGCAGGCGCACGGTGCGGGCCGCGCGGCCGGCCGGGAGTCCCGTTCTGCACGTGCCCGGGTAACGCGGCGCGCCGTCCCTTCCCAGCGACGAGTCGGCGATCTCGCGACGGGTGCAGGCGCAATCGAAGACCCAGCCGTCGCGTCGGAGCGCATCGAGCGCCGCCTCGTACACGTCGTCGCGCTCGCTCTGGCGCAGCACCGGGCCATCCCATTCGAAGCCGAAACGGTCCAGAGTCCGCAGGATCGCATCCTCCGCCCCTGCGACTGCGCGCGGCCGATCCACGTCCTCGATCCGCAACAGCCACCGCCCCCGGGCCGTCCGGGCTTCGAGGTAACTGGCCACGGCAGCGATCAGCGAGCCGAAATGGAGCGGGCCGGTAGGGGACGGGGCGAATCGGCCCACGTAGGGCTGCGTCATGGTTGCGTTCCGGTTCGTGCGAATTTTCCGACACGCACCGCGCGGCGGAAGGCCAAACGATACATGAGGCTGGAAAGTCCGGCCCGCCTCAGGGACAATTGGGGGATTTTGTCCCGGCCGTGGCGATGGGCGCCACGCACGCATGACTCAGGAACCCGAACGCATGGCACACCCCTCCCAGACCCAGATCTCCGTCGAGAAAATCGGCGGCACCTCGATGACGGCCTTCGGAGACGTGCTGCGCCACATCATGCTCTACGACAAGGCCCGCATCACCGGCCGCATCTACGTCGTATCGGCCTATTCCGGCGTCACCAATCAGCTGCTGGAGCACAAGAAGACCGGCGAGCGCGGCATCTACGCCCTGTTCGCCGAGGACGCCGGCTATCAGACCGCGCTCGACGGACTGGCCGTGAGCCTCAAGAAGCTCAACGCCGGCTATGCCGACCTCGGGCTGCCACTGGACGTCGCCGACCGCTTCGTGGATGAGCGGATCGCCCAGGCCCGCACCTACCTCGAGGCCATGCACCACGTGCTGGCCAGCGGCTACCTGGACCGCAAGGACGTGTTGCTGGCGGCCCGCGAGGTGCTGGCCTCGATCGG
>JAGRFX010000203.1 GCA_020445805.1 Rhodocyclaceae bacterium | reverse complement strand
ACTTGGATTGTGACGCTGACGCCGCTACAACGCATAGCCGACCTTCGTGACTCCGCATACCCACCGACGCTTTTGGGTCGGGCGCCTATTCGATGAATCGGAAACCGGCCGTTCGGTAGCGCTTAGGATCGTGTGGTCGGTGTCTGCGAGATTGCCGGCATTCGACTCGCGGCGCCTGGCCGGCCGCTCAGGCCGACAACTTTCCGTTCGCCCAAAGCCATGCATTTACTTCGGGCTTAACTCTGACTAGTGTACGTACACCGTACATCCATTGAGGTCATTCGCTGTGCCCACCACTACCCGAGCCTTCAAGAACGGGAACTCTCAAGCGGTCCGCATTCCGGCGGATCTGGCCTATGAGCGCACGGATATGGAGCTTGAGATCGAGCGCATCGGGGACGAGATTCGGATTCGTCCCGCCCGCCGCCAACTATCCGGGGTTTTGGCAAAGTTCGCCCGCTTTTCCCCAGATTTCATGGCCGAAGGCCGCGGCGACCAGGAGCAATCCGTACGAGATGCCTTGTGATGCCGCGCTACATGCTCGACACCAACATGTGCATCTATCTGATGAAAGATCAGCCAGAACAGGTCGCCCGGCGTTTCGCCCAGTGCTACGTCGGTGACGTCGTGATGTCGGCGATCACCTATGCCGAACTCGGATACGGCGTCACCGTTGCCCGAAACTCCGAGCTCGAGCGAGCGAACCTCGCGAGCCTGATCGAGGACATTCCCGTCGTGGCCTTCGACGCGCCGGCAGGCGTTGCCTATGGGCCGATACGGCTGGCGACCCGCGATCACACGACGGATCACCTCGACAAGCTGATCGCTGCTCATGCAGTTGCGCTGGGCGTGACGGTGGTAACCAACAACGTGAAGGGCTTTGCCAGGTATCCCGGCGTCACTACCGAGAACTGGCTTGATGCACCTGATGAAGCCAATTTCCAATAGCGTCGCCCCGCGTCGGACCTTGCACATTCATTTAACATTCCGACCACCCGACGCGGTCTGACCCCACCGAACCCGGAGCTCGATTGCCCTCACCGCGCAGCCTCACCTTCGCTCTCTACACTCACTGGGATGTCGTCGAGTCTCTGGTGCTGCTTGCGCGCGACTTTCCGGTATTCGAGCGCGAGCAGGTATTGGCTGTCATCGCCCGCTCAGATCCGACACTGGAGGCAGCGCGCCGCGAAGAGATCCTGCGCCAGATGGTGACCGCCGACCTTATCCAGCCAGTGGCCCGATCGGACGCCCTGGAGCTGCACTCGCAGGTGGTGCTGTTCGTGCGCGGCCTAACACGCGAGCACGAGCTGGGTCTGTCGGAGGTGCTGCGCGCGCGCATTGCGGCGATTACGAACGCATCGGCCCGGCTCGCGGAAGGACTAGAGAAGAACAAGGCGGACCTGATGCGCTCGGCCGCCCAGAAGCTCTCGGAACTGTTCCGCCAGATCGGTGGGCAGCTCGACCAGGATCGCCACGCGATCCTGGAGCTCGCCGAGCGCGCAAAGTCCGCCGACGCCAACGTGCCCCTCGCTCGTCGCTACGCCGAGGTGCTGGACGCTTACGACAACTACGTCGAGCCGATGGCCGGGATGATGGACAGCGGGCCGGACGGCACCTTCTACCGCCACCTGGAACACGCCGAGCAGACGCTCGACCATGCAGTCGAGACCCTGGAAGTACGCGGGGCTCTCTATACCCAACGGCTGGCGATGCGTCAGGTCGCCTTCCAGGCGAAGGAGCTGCGCCGCCTCGGCCGCTAGGTGCTCAAGCAGTGCAGTGACACACTGCTGCCTCTGCGCGAGGAGTTCCGCCAGCACAATGCGCTCTCGGCGGCGATCACGCTGCTGCTGGGCCGGGTGCGCAAGCGCGGACTGCAGCGTGCCCTCAAGGCTGCCGACCTTCCCCTGTGGCAACGTCACCAGCCGCGCAGGGTCAGCGTTGGCGGCGAAGTGACCTCGATCATGGCCGAGGCACTCGACTTCAAGCCCGCCACCGTAGTCTTTCCAGAGGACGATCTGGGCGACGCGGGCCCGTCGCTGGACCGCGTCGACGAAGCCGCCCTGATGGCAACGCTGCGCCGAGAGACTCCGGTGGACGACCTGCTTGCCTGGCTGCATCGCCATGGGGCAGATTGGCGGGACGAAACCTCGCTGCGGATCTTCCACGAGCTCGCTCAGCGCGAGGACCTGCTTAGCAAAGCTGCGCCGCAGCAGGTCAGCGAAGAACTCAACGCCATCCGCGTCATCCACCACCCACTGCGCATCGACGCCGCCGCGAAGGCCGGATGAGTTCCGCCACGAGCATCGACCTCGGCCGCTTGCCCGCACTCGCCGAGATGTTCGCCCATCTCTCGGCCGGCAAGCACCTGAACCGGCTGGCGAATCACCGTCTGTGGGCCGAGCTCGAGCGCGAGGAAGCGAGCTATCTCGCGCTCTTCAACGCACTCGGCTTCGATTTGCGCATCGACGGCCGCGGCTTTGCCTGGTTCCAGGTCGATGAGGCCACCAGCACCGTATCCAAGACCACCCGCCAGCTGGCGCTACTGTTCATGCTGATTTTCGAGCACCAGGCCGATGCTGGCATGCAGCTCGCCCGCTTTACCGACTGGACCATAGACGAGGCCTTGCTGGCGGCGGTGGTGGAGAAGCACACGATGCTTCTCGACGCGGAGAATCTTGCAGTTTCCGACCTGCAGCAACTGCTCAAGAGCGCGGCCAACTATGGCTTCGTGGTACCCGATGGCGCAGGCTGGCAACTGCTGCCGGCGGTATTCCGGTATCTCGATCGCTTCGAGGAACTGGCCCATCGCGAAGCCACCCGACACGACGCCCTGCTCGACGTCGAGGACGCCCTCAAAACCGACGCCGAGACCGATGACGACGAGGCCGCACCGTGATTTTCTACGGCTTCCAGCGCCTCGCCCTGCTAAACGCTGCCGGCTACCAGCGCGCCGAGTTGCCGCTCGACGCCGCAGTGTCGCTGGTCGCGCCCAACAACGCAGGCAAAACCAGCCTGATCAACGCGCTGCAGTTCCTGCTGATCATCGACCGGCGGCGCATGGATTTCGGTGCCCACGATGTGGATGCGAGCCGTCGCTTCTACTTTCCCCACAACAGCGCCTATGTGCTGCTCGAGGTGAGCCTGCCGGCCATCGGCACTGTGGTGCTGGGCTGCGTCGGCAAGGGCGTGAGCCACGACTACGAATACTTCGCCTACAGGGGCGAGCTCGACCTCGAAGACTACTGCCTGCCCGACGGCAGCACCGTGGCGCAACCGCGCTTGCGCGAGCACATGGCCGGCTTCGGCCGGCCGGTCTACTTTTACAGCTCCGCCGAGTTCGCCGAGGCCCTCTACGGCGGCCGGCGCCGGCGCGCCGAACACGAGCCGGACTTCACGGTGTTCAAACTGGAGCGGGTGAGCAACGCAGCCACCTTCCAGAAAGTGCTGACCCGCACGCTACGGCTGGACCGGCTCAGTTCTGCGGAAGTGAAGGCCTATCTTCTGGAGATCTTCCGCGACGACCTACCGGACGCGAGCATCGACTTCAAGGCCGAGTGGGATAAGGCCTTCGCCGAAGTGAATGCGGATCGCGCCCAGTACGACGCCGCGCTCAAGCATCGCGCGCAGATCCGCGAAATGGAGGGCGACCATGGCCAGCGCCGCTTACTGCGCGGCAAGGTGCTGCATTACCGGCCGCAGATCGACGCCCGCCTGGTCGAATGGGACGCCTACCAGCGCGACGAGCAGGCGCGGCTGAGCAGCGAACTTGCGAGGCTCGACCGTGAAGAATCCCAGCTCCAACAGCGCGACCGCGACCTGATCACCGAGAAGAGCCAGCTCGCGCAGCAAGTCACCAAGCTCGAATCGAGCGAAGCACGCCTCGCAGAGCTTGCCCGGACCTTCAGCCTGGTGCATGAGCGCCGCGTGCTCGAGCAGCGCCTGGCCGAAGCCCGGGACGCCTACGATGCCCAGGCCACGATCGTGCTGCAGGCAAGCGGCAGCAGCGTCGAACGCATCACCCGCGAGATCGGCGAGACCAACCGCCAACGGGCGACACTCACCCGCGAACTCGAGACCCTCTCCGACAATCTCTTCTTGCGGCTCACCGAGGCGCTCGACGCCGATTCGCTGCAGCGCCTGAACTGCGCGTTGGCGCCCGCGGCGATGACCCTGGCGCCGGACTGCTTCGCCCTCGACCCTGCGGCGCTGCGCCAGTGGCTCGACTCCGCCGAGCCCAACGCCTTGCCCCTGCCCGGCCTCAGCCTGGCGCTCGCGAGTCTCTCACCCGGCCACGAGCAACGCTCACGCGAAGAACTGCAGGAGCACCTGCGCCAGCTCGAGACCCGCGCTACCGAGCTCGACCGACAGCTCGAAGCCGCCAAAGCCCTGGATGCCGCCCGAGCGCGCAAGAATGATCTCGACGCGCTCCGTCGGCGAATCGAGTCGGAGCTCCAGGCATTCGACGAAATGACTGCTCTTCAGGCCTCGCAGGCGGAGCGCGTCGCCGAGATCGCTCGCCATGGAGTGCGCACCGGGGAAATCGATCACTTGCTCGATCACGCCCGTGATGAGCGGAACGCCTTGCGCGAGGCCCGGCACACCCTCGATCGCCAGCGCTCGGAGCTCGACGGCAAGCACCGGATGATCGTGAGTTTGAGAGGCCGGCGCGGGGACGACGCGGCGCTGTTCGACCAGTTGCCCGACCTGCCGTACCAGGCGTGGATCGGCAGCGACGCGGTCGCGCTCCCCGAGCTCGCCGACGCCCTGCAGACCTACCAGCAGGACTGCCGCAGCCTGCTCCAGCTCGATGATCGCATTCACGGCCGAGTCGCCGCGCTGCACTCCGGAGGACTCACCAAATTCCAGTTCTCCGAATCCCCAGAGCAAGAGGTCGAGCATCTGATCGGCTTTGCCGCCCACCTGCCCCAGGAGGCCGAAGCGCTGGAGCGCAAGGCGCGCACGGCGGTGGTCAACGTCACGGCCTGCCTGCGCGAGTTGCGCGACGGGCTGGACAGCTTCAAGAGCCGAATGAATCAGTTCAACCGCCTGATCGGGCGCCGGCATCTGTCGGATCTCGAAGTCTTCAAGATCGAGCCGGTGGACGAGACTGCCCTGGTGGACGCGGTGCAGCAACTCATCGGCACGGCCGAGCAGGCGAGCAGCGGCGAGACCTTCGCGCTCTTCGACCACCAGAGCGTGCTCGACGACGCAGCGCTCAACCGCGCCAAGGCGCTGCTCATTGAGGAAGGCGCAGCCCGCGGCTGCCTGCGGGTGGAGCACTTCTTCCGGCTGGAATTCATCGTCGGGAAGTCCGGTCGCAAGCCGGAATCATTCGCCGACATCGACAGTGCCGCCTCCAACGGCACCGTGCTGATGGCCAAGCTCGTCACTGGCCTCGCGCTACTGCACCAGATGAAGGACAAGCGACACGACGTGCAGGCAGTCTGCTACCTGGACGAGGCCTCGGCGCTCGACCAGCGCAACCAGACCAGCCTGATCGACACCGCGCGCGAATTCGGCTTTGCGCTGGTGTTCGCCTCCCCTGCTCCGTTGATCACCGCCCGCTACTGCGTGCCGATCACTAGCCGCGGCGGGCACAACCTGATCAGCCGGCGCGCCTGGCAGATCATCGAGCCGCTAGACGCGGCCGAATCTGCATGAGCCGCAGCCTCGCTGCTGCGCTGGCAAAACTGCTCGCCTCGGAGGGCGACACCCCGGCGAGCCTGTTCACTGAGGCGCAAAGAAAGGCGCTCGACGAATTGCTCCGCCGCACCGGCGGCGCCTCGACTTTGAGGCAGGGGCGCGGAGTGGTTTATCGCATCTCCCAGCGCGTATCGCTCGAAACTGTGCTGCGGGATCTGAGCCCCGCCGACGCAGATACGCTCCCTCATGACATCCCTGCAAGGGCGCGAAACGTAGCGACGCGGCGCGACAGCAAGGGCGGCGAGTCGGGTCACGGCTTGCATTACATGGTGCTGAAGGCGGTGGGCGAGGATGTGAGCTGGGCCGCGGACGATGGGCGACACATCGAGCTTTCTCCGCTCACAGACATCGCGGGCGCGGCGGCCCTCGCGATCCGCCCGACCGATAGCTGGCACTCATCCCAGCCCCTATGGCTGATCGAGAACCAGGCGCTTTTCGATCGCACCGACTGGCTACCCGAGGGGACCCGGGCAAGCCTCGCCTACTACGGCGGCCAGATTCCTGCCGCACTCCTTGCCTGGTTGGCAGCTCGCCCGAGGGCCGCGGCGGTGATCCTGTTTGCCGACTACGACGGTGTCGGCCTGCAGAACTACGCGCGACTGCTCGAGTGCTGCCCTGCCCCGTGCTCGTTCTGGCTCATGCCGGACTGGGAGGCGAAACTTCGAGATTTCGGCAACACGACGATCTGGCGGGACAACCACGACCGATTCACCGCTGCCGAAGTTCGCCTGCAAGCCCTTCGTGCCCCAATAGAGATTCTTGAGCTGTGTCGCGTGCTCGCCCGTGAAGGGCGAGCGCTGGAGCAGGAGACCGTGTGGCTAGATCTTGCGAAAGGCTGATTGAATACGCACTAGCAACCTTGGGATTCCGGTGGGCACTCGCAAGCGGATCCCGACTCCAGCACCCTGTCATGGTGACCGGCACGAAAGGATGGCTCAATCGGGTTCGTTTTCAGACCTGGCTTGAACCGCTCGAATGCTGGTCGGGCCCCCTTGGTCGCGCAAGGCGACTCCACCCATCTCTACTACTAAAAGCACATTGACATTTTCTTGATCACATTCCATGATCATTTCGTGCTCCGTGGTAACGTGGGACTGCATGACCGTGCTCCCATCTCTGTAGGACGATCCCTGCCGTTCTCCGGCAGGCTTGCGCACGCTTTGCGATCCAGCCCCGCGTGGCTGGGACCGCCCAGCGATGCACCTGATCGACCGTCAGAGCTGGGACGTCATCGGTCGCCACGCTACTCGTCTTCAAGGTTTGAAGCGGGAAACGAGGTGTCCTGTGGTCATCTTTGGAATTATCGCGACGAAGGGTGGGGTCGGTAAGACAACCCTGTCAGCCAACCTTGGCGCCCTGATCGCCGACATGGGCCTGCGTGTCTTGCTGGTCGACACGGATATTCAGGCGTCGCTCTCGAAGTACTTCGAGCTTGAACATCAAGCACCGCTCGGGCTAACAGAGGTCATCGGCAGCGGTGTGGTCACCGAAGAGTCGATCTCGAGGACCCAGTGGCCTCGCCTCGACATCGTCCTGTGCGATGCTCCCCATCGGCAGCTCGCGGGTGACCCCAACTCGTCGGATCTGGAGCGCTACCTGCAGGGGCGGATGGACATGCCGATGATCCTGCGGCGCGCACTGCGTTCGCCGGTCGTCGAAGCGAACTACGACGTAGTCGTGATTGACACGCCGGGCGCCCAGGGCCCCCTGCTCTTCACCGCTGCACTGGCCGCAACGCAGCTCGTGACTCCAGTCTTACCCGAGACACCCTCCGCCCGCGAGTTCCGCGGAGGCACCGTGGAATTGCTGCGCAAGCTCGGCGAAGCGGAAGTGCTGGGCATCCGTCCCGGCCCACTCACCGCGGTGATCAATCGCGCAGGGCGAACCAATGATGCGCGCCTCGTGATGGCAGAAATTCGCCAGTCCTATCTGGATTTCAGTGGTCAAGTGCGCGTCGCCAACACCGTCGTGCCGACAGCTGTGGCATACAACGAGGCCGCCACGGCACGCTGCCCGGTTCATCGCATGCGCTCGACGCAGGCCTACGCCACCATGCACGAACTGGTGTGGGAGCTGCTGCCCAATCTCCACGGCGTATATGCCGGCGGCGCGGTGGCCGAGCCAACCCTGCTCGCCATGGAGGCAGATCATGGCTGCACCTAATCCACGCCTTACCG
>JAGRFX010000202.1 GCA_020445805.1 Rhodocyclaceae bacterium | reverse complement strand
AGTCGTCGTGCTTGGCGCAGACCGAGGCCGGTCCGTAGGTCTCGGTCAGGCCATAGACGTGGGTGATGTCGAAGCCGATCTTCGCCATGCCCTCGATCACGGCCGCAGGCGGCGGCGCCGCAGCAATCAGCCCCGAGACCGTGTGGGTGATGCCCTCGCGCCACTCGGCCGGCGCGTTGGCCAGCAGTGAATGCACGATCGGCGCGCCGCAGTAGTGGGTCACGCCCTCCTGGCGGATCGCGTCGAAGATCAGTTTGGGATCCACCCGCCGCAGGCACACGTTGATGCCCGCATTGGCCGCCATGGTCCATGGGAAGCACCAGCCGTTGCAGTGGAACATCGGCAGGGTCCACAGGTACACCGAGTGGGGCTTCATGCCCCAACTGACGATGTTCGACATCGCGTTGAGGTAGGCGCCCCGGTGGTGGTAGACCACGCCCTTCGGATTGCCGGTCGTGCCGGAGGTGTAGTTGAGCGAGATCGCATCCCACTCGTCGCCCGGCAGGATGAATGGCGCCTCGGGGTCGCCCTCGGCCAGCAGCGCCTCGAACTCGAGGGTTCCGAGTCGTTCACCGGGGCCGCTGTATTCGGGGTCGTCCACGTCGATGACGAGCAATTCCCGCCCCAGCTGCGCGACTGCCTTGCCGACGACGCGGGAATACTCGCGATCGGTGATCAGGACACGGGCCTCCGCGTGATCCAGGATGAAGGCGACGGTCTCGGCATCGAGCCGGGTATTGATGGTGTTCAGCACGGCGCCGCAGCCGGGCACGCCGAAGTGGCACTCGATCATTTCCGGCGTGTTGTTGAGGATCACCGCGACCGTGTCGTTCTTGCCGATGCCCCGCTGTCGGAGGGCAGAGGCCAGGCGTCGGGCGCGCTGGCAGGTCTCGCGCCAGGTGTAGCGGCGAGCACCATGGACGACCGCCGTCCGATCCGGATAGATGTAAGCGGAACGCTCGAGGAAGGTCAGCGGCGTCAGCGCGACGTAGTTGGCCGGGTTGCGGTCGAGGCCGTGTTCGTAGATCGATGCGCTCATCGGGTGTCTCGTGTCTCCGTTGTCCAGCTGCGCTCAGCGGCACAGGCTCCGACTGTCGATGGGGCCGCCCCGGGCCCGGTCGAGCCGGCCCAGCCATTTGGCCACGTTCTCGATCAGGGTCAGGCTCGCGTCGCGCAGGGCGACGGCGCCGCCCGTGGCGTTGGGCGTCTGCGCGACCACGTGCTCCGAAAAGCGGGTCTCGGCCAGCAGGGCGTCGGCGCGCGGCGAGATCAGCAGCGCGCGCGCCTCGACGACGCCGTGGCTCTCGGTGGCTGAGTCGAAGACCTGACTGAACTCGTCGAGTTCCACCCTCAGCAGGCAGCCACCGCCTTCCGGAAGGGCCAGGTCGTAGGCGCGGCGCATGGCCGTCTGGATGAGCTCTGCAGGGGCGGCAACCCATCGGTTCTGGGTGTAGGTGAGCCGTCGCTGGTCGGCCTGATCGGCAAACCGGTACTGCATGCCGGAGGATCCCAGCCAGCTCGGCGCCCGCACCTCCACCACGCGCAGGCCGATGGCCGGCTCGAAGTGGGCGGGCGATGGATGACCGAAATCGTGCAGCGTGATGGCCTTGGGCAAAGTCCCGATACCACCGCAGCCCGCGAGCAGCGTCACCAGCGCGGCAACGGCGAGCAGACGTCTCATTCTTTGGGTTTCTCCTCTTCGGCGGTGTCCATCACCGGCCCTTCGTAGCCCTGCTCACCGGGTCCCGGAGGCTGGCGTCCGCGGCCCAGCAGCAGCATCTGCGGGGCGGCCTCGACCTCGCGGAACAGGCTGGAAATCTGGCGCGAGGTGTCGGCCAGTTCCTGCAGCAAGGCATTGAGCCGCGGCAGGGTGCCCGTCATCAGGCCCTGCCCCGCCCCATCGAACAGGCGGTCGAAGTTGGTCGCGGTCCCCTCGAGCTTGGCGACCATCTGGCGGAAGTCGCGGATCGCCGGGGTGGCCTCGCGGCCGACCTTCTCGAAGTTCTCGAGCACCTGGGGAATGCGGCCGAGCTTGTCGTCGCCAACCGCCTCGCGGATCGCGATCAGGGTCTTGGGGGCCTCTTCGAAGGTGCGTTCGACGTTGCGCGACGCGCGCTCGACCCGATCCAGCGAGCGCTGCACCCGCTGCACGTTGTCCTCGCTGAGGATCTGGGTCAGGCGGTCCGACAGCAGGCTGATCCGCTCGAGGGTGTCGAGCACCGCCGTGCTGGCCTGATCGATGAGGCCCGGCGCCAGGGCGATCCGAGGCAAGCTGTCGCCGGCGCTCCGCAGCGGTGTCGTGTCCGCCCCGGTGTCCTCGAGCTGCACGTAGGCCAGCCCGGTGACGCCCTGGTAGCCCAGGCTCGCGGTGGTGCCGCGGGTGACCGGCAGGTCATCGCGAAGGCTGATCCTGACCAGGATCTTGCGCGGATCGTCCGGGTCGATGCCGATGGCCTCGACCTTGCCGGCGTCGATGCCCCGGTAGCGCACCTGGGCTTCCAGGTTGAGGCCCGTGATATTGCCGGTGCTGACCAGCAGGTAGCGCTGCACGTTCTCGGCCGGTGCGCCGAACCACCACAGGGCACCGCCCAGGGCGGCCCCCAGGGCCAGCATGAACAGTCCCGCGGCGATCGCGTAGGCGCGATTCTCCATCAGGCCGTCTCCATGCCCCGGGCCAGCGCCCGCTGGCTGCGCTCGGAGCGGAAGAAGCGTTCGATGAACGGATGGTCGATCGTCATGATGTGCTCAAGCGTATCGCAAACCAGGATCCGCTTCTCGGCCAGAACGGCTACCCGACTCGAAAGCGCGGCCAGGGTGTCGAGATCGTGGGTCACCAGGACCACCGTCAGGCCGAGCTGGTGCTGGAGTTCCTGGATCAGGTGCACGAAGGCCGCGCTGCGGTCCGGGTCGAGCCCTGCCGTGGGTTCGTCGAGCAGCAGGAGCTCGGGTTCGAGGGCCAGGGCCCGCGCCAGGGCCACCCGCTTGACCATGCCACCGGACAGTTCCGCGGGCATCAGCAGCGCATGTTCGGGCTGCAGCTCGACCAGGGCGAGCTTGAGCATCACCGCGTCGCGCACCTCGCGCTCGGAGAGGCCATGCAATTCGCGCAGCGGAAAGGCCACGTTCTCGAAGACGTTGAAGGCCGAAAACAGTGCCCCCTGCTGGAACAGCATGCCGAAGCGACGGCGACGGCGGGCCTGTGCCGCGCGGCTGCCCGCGTGCAGGTCCTCGCCGAAGAGCCGCACCGTGCCTCGGGTGGGCGTCAGCAGGCCGACGATCTCGCGCAGCAGGGTGGTCTTTCCGCTGCCGGATCCGCCCACCAGCGAGACGACCTCGCCCGCCGGGATCGTGAGGTCGATGCCGTCATGGACGACGGCGTGCCCGAAACGGGTCACGATGCCTTCGAGCTGGATGACCGGGACGCTCAAATCGGCACTCCGATGCCGCGCGTGGCGATCGCGAACACCGCGTCCACCAGGATCACCATGGTAATCGCCGACACCACCGAGGCGGTGGTGTTGGCCGACAGGCTCTCGGTGTTGGGCTTGACCCGAAGACCGAAGTGGCAGGCCACCAGCGCGATCATCATGCCGAACACCGCACCCTTGCCGATCGCGATGTAGAGATTGGGGAGCGGCACGGCCTGGGGCAGCGCCTGCAGGAAGAACAGGAAGCCGATGTCGAGCTGAACGTAGGCCGACACCATGCCCCCCAGGATGGCCACCGCGCTCGCCCACAGGACCAGCAGCGGCATCGCCACGAAGAGGGCGATGACCTTGGGCAGGACCAGGCGGACATGGCGCGAGATCCCCATCGTGGCCAGAGCGTCGATCTCTTCGGTCACGCGCATCACGCCCAGTTGCGCGGTCATGGCCGAGCCCGAGCGGCCGGCCACCAGAACCGACACCAGCACCGGCCCCAGTTCGCGGATGATCCCGAGGCCCAGGATGTTGACGATGAAGATGTCCGCCCCGAAGGCTTTGAGCTGCAGTGCCGACAGGTAGGACAGCACGACGCCGATCAGGAAGCCGACCAGGGCGGTCACCGGCATGGCCTTGACGCCGGTCTTGTAGATGTTCGCGGAGATCTCGCGCAATGGCCACAGGCCCGGCCGCACCGACAGGTAGCCCAGGTCGATCAGGAGCTGGCCCAGCAGGGCCACGAAGTCGATCAGGTGGCGGACGAGGCCGAGGCCGATCTCGCCGAGCGCCTCGACGGGGGCCAGCAGGCTGCGTCGCCGCGTCGCCGGCCGGGCCGCACCCAGCGCCGCGACGCGCTCGATGGCACGACCGATCGAATCCGGCGCCTGCAGGTCAGCGGGTGGTCGTTCCCGCCAGTGCCGCCAGAGCAACTGCGCCCCGAAATTGTCGAGCCGGCCCACCGCCGTCAGGTCCCAGTGCGGGATCTGGACAACCCGATCGAGCTGCCGGCGCATGCGGCGCAAGCCCGGCTGGAGCGAGCGCAGGGTCCAGTCGCCGCACAGCGTGACCCGGTCCCCCTCGACGCGCAGTTCTGGCAGCCGGATCGGGTCGGCTTCGTCCATGCGATCAGGCCGTGGGCGTTCCGGCAGGCAGGACGGCCGGTTCGGTTTCGACCTCGAGCTTGCGCCCGATGCCGGCCCACTGATCGCACTCATCCCGCAGGATCGCCGCGGTCAGGGGGACGCCGGCCAGCCAGCGTTCGTCGCAGACCAGTCGGAAGCCCCCTTCGACCCGGCGCAGACGGACGGGTGGCAGGCCCCGGTCGTCACGCGCCCGGTGCAGCACCACCGCGAGGCGCAGGCACAGGATGATCAGCCAGTCCACACTGGCCGGATCGATGGACGCGACCCGGGCGAGCTTGCCCCGGTGGGCCAGAACGATCCGTGCCAGCCGTCCCTGGTCCATGCGCGAGAAGCCCGGCATGTCGGCGTTGGCGAGGATGTAGGAGCTGTGCTTGTGATAGCTGGGATGGGCGATGGATACGCCGATCTCGTGCAGGAGCGCAGCCCAGTTCAGGAAACGCCCGTCCAGGTGGTCCGGATCCTGGGCTTCGGGCAGGTGTTCCTCGAACAGCGCGCGGGCCGTGGCGCGCACCTGTGCGGCCTGGTCCAGGTCCACGTTGTAGCGGTCGATGAAGGCGCTGACGGTGGCGTCACGGAGATCGTGGTGGTGATAGCGGCCCAGCAGGTCGTACATCACGCCGAGTCGAAGCGCCCCTTCCGAGAACAGCATCTCTTCCAGGCCGAACTCGCGGAACACGGCGCTCATGATCGTGAACCCGCCGAGCAGCACCGGCAGGCGGTCGTTCTTGGTGCCGGCCAGGGTCAGCTTGTCGAGGGAGCCCGCCTTGAGCAGGATGGCCCGCAGCTTTTCGAGTCCGTCGCGGGTAATGGCGCCCTGGCAGAGGCCGTTCTGCTCGAGGATCTCGATCAGCGCCTTGGCGCTGCCGCTGGACCCCACCGCCTCCTCCCAGCCGACCTCGCGATAGGAGTGGGCGATCAGCTGCAGCTCGCGCCGGGCCGCCATTTCAGCCTCCCGCATGGCGCGCTTCTCGATGCGGCCCTCGGGAAAGTAGCGCAGGCTGAACGCCACGCAGCCCATGTAGAGGGATTCGAGCATCAGCGGCTTGAAGCTCTTGCCGATGATGAACTCCGTAGAGCCCCCGCCGATATCCACCACCAGCTGCTGCTTGTGCGGATCCGGCAGGGTGTGCGCGACGCCCACGTAGATGAGCCGTGCCTCCTCGCGGCCGGCGATGACCTCGATCGGGAAACCCAGCGCATGCTCCGCCCGGACGAGGAACTCGGGTGCATTCTTGGCCACCCGCAGGGTGTTCGTCGCGACCGCCCGAACGGCATCCGGCGTAAAGCCGCTGAGGCGTTCGTTGAAGCGCTGGAGGGCCATCAGCGCGCGGCTCTGGGCCTCCTGGTCGAGGAATTTGTCGACCGACAGGCCGGCAGCCAGCCTGACCGGCTCCTTGATGCCATCGAGAGGATAGATCTGGTCGTTGACGATGCGCCCGACCTGAAGCCGGAAGCTGTTCGAGCCAAGGTCAATCGCCGCGATCAGTTCTCGAGTCATGAAATTCCAGGGGCCTGACGTGTTGCCACCAAACGAACGCGGATTCTACACCGGCGCCGTCCGGGCGCGGCTTGCGGGGCGTTGTCATCCCCGTGCAAACTTGGTGGTCTATCCTTCCCGCCCCGCAGAGCACACAGCCCCGCCCATGTCCCAGCCGGCCCCCCGAATCGCCCCCGACGAACAACACTTCATCAACCGGGAGCTATCGCTGCTGCAGTTCCAGCGACGGGTGCTGGCCCAGGCAGCGGACCCCACCGTGCCCCTGCTCGAACGCCTGCGTTTCATCTGCATCGTATCGAGCAACCTGGACGAGTTCTTCGAGGTGCGGGTGGCCGGGATCAAGGAACAGATGCGGCTCTTCACCCGCGGCACCGACCGCGACGGGCTCAAGCCGACCGAACTGAACGAGCGCGTCAGCCGTGAAGTGCACGTCATCATCGCCGAACAGTACGCCCTGCTCAACGAGGTCATCCTGCCGGCCCTGGAGGCCGAAGGCATCCGCTTCCTGCGACGCTCCGAATGGACCGACGCGCAGCGGCACTGGATCGCCGAGTTCTTCGAGCGGCAGGTGCTGCCCGTCCTGACCCCGATCGGCCTCGACCCGGCGCACCCCTTCCCGCGCCTGCTCAACAAGAGCCTGAACTTCGCGGTCGAGCTGGAAGGACGGGACGCCTTCGGGCGCAGTTCGGGCACCGCCATCGTGCAGGCACCGCGCACCCTGCCCCGGGTAATCCAGTTGCCGGCCGAGATCACCGGTGTGGACCACGGCTTCGTGTTCCTCTCGTCCATCCTCCATGCCCACGTGGGCGACCTGTTCTCGGGCATGACGGTGCGTGGCTGCTACCAGTTTCGCGTGACCCGCAACTCCGACCTCTTTGTGGACGAGGAGGAGGTCAAGGACCTGCGGGTGACCCTGAAGGGCGAGCTGCACCAGCGCCATTTCGGCGATGCCGTGCGCCTGGAGGTGGCCGACAACTGCTCCGAGCAGATGATCGCCTTCCTGCTCCAGCAGTTCGGCCTGACGCGGGCCGACCTCTACCAGACGCCCGGGATCGTTAACTTGGTTCGCCTGATCCAGGTCCCTGACCGGGTCAATCGGCCCGACCTCAAGTACCAGCCCTTCGAGCCGGGTCTGCCGCCCGCGCTCGAGCGCAAGGCCTCCCTGTTCGAGATCCTGCGGGAACAGGACGTGCTGCTGCATCACCCGTTCCAGAGCTTCTCGCCGGTGATCGAGCTCATCAAGGCGGCGGCGGACGATCCGCGTCCTTTCCCGGCGGCGGCGGCGGCGCTGGCTCAAACGGAGGCAACAAAGGAAAGGGTGGCACTCAAGGAGGTGCCGCAGGCGGTGGTTCGTTTGGCGTGTACGTCGTGAACTCCGCCAGCCTCACCTTGATCGGCTCACCATCAATCACTGCGTCCAATGGCGGCAATGGTGGCTTCGCCTCGGTCGGTGGCGATGGTGGCAATGCGTCTAATGGCTCGGATGGCGGCAACAAGGGCGGCGGCAATGCCGGCGAAGGCGGCGGCGGCGGCGGCGGCGGCGGCGCCGCTGGTGGCAGCGGTGCCGGCGGCGGGGCTGGTGGCCCTTCGATCGCACTGTACTTCCAGAGCAGCGGCTCGCTGACCGGCAGCGGTAGTTACAGCAAGGGGAGTGGTGGCGACGGCGGCGACGGTGGCACCGGCGGCAACGGTGGCACCGGCGGCACCGGCGGCTGTAACACCGGTCCAGGGAACTGCGACCCAGCCCCAACGTCCAGCAGCATCACCGGCACTGGCCCCAAGGCCCAACCCTCTAACGGTGGCTGGAACAGAGGCGGCG
>JAGRFX010000201.1 GCA_020445805.1 Rhodocyclaceae bacterium | reverse complement strand
CCGTGATTCTTGGCCGCGGCACGCACCATGGCCGGGCCGCCGATGTCGATGTTCTCGATGGCCTCTTCGAGGGTGCAGTCGGCCCGGGCGATGGTCTGCTGGAAGGGGTAGAGGTTCACCACCAGCAGGTCGATGCGCTCGATGCCGTGGGCCTCGATGGTCTGCATGTGCTCGGCGAGGTCGCGGCGGGCCAGCAGTCCCCCATGGACTTTCGGGTGCAGTGTCTTGACGCGGCCATCCAGGATCTCGGGCGAACCGGTGTGATCCGAGACGTCGGTGACGGCCAGCCCGGCCTCACGGAGCAACTTGGAGGTTCCACCGGTGGACAGCAGGGCGACGCCGGCAGCGGCGAGCGATTGGGCGAATTCGACAATTCCGGTCTTGTCCGAAACGCTGATCAGGGCACGGGAGACTTTCATTCTGGATAGGTGGTGGGCGCAGGGCGCGGATTCAAAGGAGATCGTATTCGGTCAGCTTGCGACGCAGCGTGTTGCGATTGATGCCCAGCAACTCGGCGGCGGCGGTCTGGTTGCCGTTGGCGTGCCGCAGGACGAACTCGAGCATCGGCCGCTCGGCGTTCTTCATGACCATGTCGTAGAGGGCGGCCGGTTTCTCGCCGTCCAGGTCCTGGAAGTAGCGGTCGAGCGTGCGGAACACCGAATCGGCGATCTCGTTGTTGTTGCAGGTCATGCTGCCAGTTCCTCGGCAAAATCGCGTCGCGCATCGCGTGGCAGCCAGGCCTCCGGATCGCGGAAAAAGTGGTCCACCGCGGCGAGCTGCGCGTGCCGGTCGTCGAGGAGAACCATGTGTTGTCTGAAGGCGTGGGCGCCCGGAATGCCCTGCACGTACCAGCCGATGTGCTTGCGCGCGATCCGCACCCCCTTGTCGGGGCCGTAGAAGGCGTGGATGTCGAGCACGTGGCCATGGCAGATGCGCCGCCGCTCCTCGAGCGTCGGTGCGGGCAATTCCTGCCCGGTGGCGAGGTAGTGGGCCACCTCGGCAAAGATCCAGGGCCGCCCCTGGGCCGCACGTCCGATCATGACGGCGTCGGCCCCGGTGAGCTCCAGCACCCGGCGCGCCTTGCGCGCGGAGTCGATGTCGCCATTGGCGATCAGCGGGATCGCGATGTGGGCCCGCACCTCGGCGATGGTCTCGTATTCGGCCTCGCCCATGTAGCGATCGGCCCGGGTGCGGCCGTGGAGGGCCAGGGCACGGATGCCGGCACCTTCTGCAATCCGGGCGATTCGCACGGCATTGCGGGTATCCCGGTCCCAGCCGGTGCGACACTTGAGGGTCACGGGGGTGTCCGGCACGGCGGCGACCACCGCCTCGAGGATGCGCGCCACCAGGCCTTCGTCCCGCAGCAGGGCGGAGCCGGCGGCCACGTTGCAGACCTTCTTGGCCGGACAGCCCATGTTGATGTCGATGATGTCGGCGCCGTGGTCGCGGTTATGGCGCGCCGCGTCGGCCATCATGGCGGGATCCGATCCGGCGATCTGGACGCTGACCGGTCCGTCCTCGCCCCGGTGGTCGGTGCGCAGGCGGGTCTTGTCCGTTGCATACAGCAGCGCATTGGAGGTGACCATCTCGGACACCGCCAGCCCCGCGCCCATGCGCTTCGCGATCTGACGGAACGGGCGGTCCGTGACGCCCGCCATGGGCGCCAGGAATACGTTGTTCCGCAGGTGGAAACCGGCGAGTTGCATGCGAGGGGTGGCCAACGGGGAAAGCCGAAATTCTAACCGATGGGAGGCCCCCCCGTCGGCGAAAATACGTCACGGCGCTGATGCGCGTCGTGACGCGCGCAACACCGTCGACTGCAGGGGCCTGCCCACGGCATCAGGGCCAGGCGCGGGCTCCGAACATCATCCGCCGTGCCAGGGCTCCCCGCAGCGGAGGGCAGGCGTCGAGCAGCAGCAGGCCGGCCCCGCGGAGCGCCTTGAGCGGAGCGAGGTCGTTGCTGAACAGCCGGACGAGGGTGTCCGTCGTGCCGATCGTTGCGCCGCGATCGACCCGGCGTGCGCTGCGATAGCGCGAGAGCAGGGCTGCATCGCCGGGGTCGGCGCCGGCCGGCGTCGTCCGCAGCAGCGACGCCAGGGCCCACACGTCGCGCAGGGCCAGATTGAAACCCTGGCCCGCCACCGGGTGCAGGGTCTGGGCTGCATTGCCGAGCCAGACGGTCCGGTCGCCGACCGGATCGCGCCGGTAGCGCAAGGCCAGCGGAAAGCGCTGACGCGGCTCGACGCGGGTCAGGCGGACCCGTCCCGCCATGCAGCGTTCGACTTCATCCAGGTATTCGCGCTCGTCCATGGCGAGGAGGCGCTCGGCGCCGCGCGGCGAGGTGGTGTGAACCACGGCGTAGTCACGCCCGCAGGGCAGCAGGGCCAGCGGCCCGTCCGGCGTGAAGCGCTCGAAGGCCAGGTGGCCGTGCTCGTCGGCCGGGGTGGCGACCGTGATGACCGCGTGCTGGCCATAGTCGCGGCCGCCGATGGTGTCGTCCCCGCCCTGCACCCCGCCTTCGGCGCAGGCCACCAGGCGGGCCCGGACGGCCCGCTCGGTTTCCCCGTCGAGGCTGACGATCACGTCGTCGCTTGCCGGTGCCAGATGGGCGACCGCGCAACCGTCAATCACCGGAATGGCGGCGTCCCTGACGCGGTCGTCCAGGGCGCCGGCCAGCTCGCCCGCGCGAACCACGTAGCCGAGGGCGTCGAGATGGTGTTCCGCGGCCTCGATTCGCGTCCGGCCAAAGCCGCCGGCCTGGGAGACGTGGATGTGGCGGATCGGGGTGGCCGACAGGCCCTCCCAGACCCTCAGCCGCTGCAGCGTGAGGCGGGTGCCATGGGCCAGTGCGAGTACCCGCGGGTCGCCGCGCGCCGCGCCCCGCGGGCGCGCATCGACCAGCACCGTGTCGAGCCCGGCGTCCTTCAGGGCCACGGCAAGCGCCATGCCGACCGGGCCCGCCCCGACGATCAGCACATCATGCGGCATCGCGCATCCGCGCCATCAGCGCCTCGATGTCGGCCACCGACTTGGGTGCATCGACCGTGATCAGTTCGCACCCCGCCGGGGTGACCAGGGCGTCATCCTCGATCCGCACGCCGATGTGCCAGAAGGCCTCCGGCACGTCGTCCGCCGGGCGGATGTAGCAGCCGGGTTCGATGGTCAGCATCATGCCCGGCACGAGGCTACGCCAGGCCCCTTCGAGCTTGTACTCGCCGGCGTCATGGACGTCCAGGCCGAGCCAGTGGCCCGTCCGGTGCATGTAGAACCGCCGGTACTCGTGGCTCTCCAGAACGCCGTCGAGACTGCCGGCCAGGAGCTTCAGGTCGAGCATGCCCTGGGCCAGGACCTTGACGGCGGCCTCGTGGGGGTCGTTCCATGCGGCGCCCGGCCGGGTCGCGGCGACCGCGGCGGCCTGGGCACCGAGCACCAGTTCGTAGATGTCCCGCTGGGGGCCCGAGAAGCGGCCATTCACGGGGAAGGTCCGGGTGATGTCCGAGGCGTAGCCATCCAGTTCGCAGCCCGCGTCGATCAGGACCAGGTCGCCGTCCTGCATCTTGCGGTCGTTCTCGACATAGTGGAGCACGCAGGCATTGGGGCCGCTGGCGACGATGGAGGGATAGGCAGGCGCCTGCGATCCGGCGCGGCGGAAGCACTGCCCGATCACGGCGTCGAGCTCGTACTCGAAGCCGCCGGGGCGGGCCGTGGCCATGGCCTGGCGGTGGGCTTCGGCGGAGATGGCCGCGGCGCGCCGCATCCGTGCGATCTCGCTGTCGTCCTTGACGAGGCGCATCTCGTCGACGAGCGCGCGCACGTCGGTGACCATCGCGGGGGCCGTGACCCCACTGCGGGTGTTGGCGCGGGCCGCATTGAGCGCTGCCGTGACCTGCTGGTCCCAGTGGGCGTCGTGGCCGAGCGAGAAGAAGAGGGCTGCCTGGTCGGCCAGCAAGCCCGGCAGCATGGGGCCCAATTCACCGATCGGATGGGCCTCGTCCATCGCGAAGGCCTCGCATGCGGCCTCCGGCCCAAAGCGATAGCCATCCCAGATCTCCCGCTCCTCGTCCTTGGTCCGGCAGTACAGGATCGATTTCGGCTCGTCGCCGGCCACCAGCACCAGCACGGCTTCGGGCTCCCTGAAGCCGGTGAGGTAGTAGAAGTAGCTGTCGAAGCGGTACGGGTAGTGGGTGTCGCGGTTGCGCAGGGCTTCGGGCGCGGTCGGGATCAGGGCAATGCCGCCACCACGGGCCTGCATCTGCTGGAGCAGGCGCTCGCGCCTGGCCTTGAACGGGGTCGGGTCGGTCATGGGGTGTCAACCTGTGGGGTGCGGGTCATTATGGCACGGGGGCAGCCGTGCTTTGAGCCGGGTCAGGCCGGCTTCGTTCCGCCCCGGTCGGCCCAGTTGAGCTCGCGGTAGCGCGCGGCGCTGGCGGTGCCGGGTTTGATGATCGCGAAGTACGGGGAGACATCGAAGTCGCGCGGCGCAAAGAGGCTGTAGTGCCGCAGCCGCAGCACCTCCTCGACACACTCGGGGCAGCCGGGGTCGTTACCGGTGATCGGGATGCGCTCGGGCAGGATGGGATAGCGGACCGACTGGAAAGCCTGGGCGATCAGGGTCGAGCAGATGGCCCGGGTCGGGTCGCCGCTGCCCAGGGTCAGCATGCGGCGGCGGAAGCGCTGGGGCACGGGCGGGGTCGGGAACAGGTAGCGGCCCAGATCGATGATGTTGCGCAGGTCGTACTGGTGACCCAGGCGCTCGATGGCGAAGCGCAGCACGGCCTCCCGGTCTTCCTGCAGGAGGCCTGCGGGCCGGCAGATGCGGGTCGGCAGTCCGGCGAACGCCTCGATGCCGACCGCCCGCACGCCCTCGACGATGTCGGCCTCGATGAAGGCCAGTGACGGCGCTCCCGGCCGCCTGGCCAGACTGTCGCCGACGAAGAGCGCGGCGTGGGACCAGGTCGATTGGGTCAGGTACTTGATGATGCCGCTGATGCGCGTGTTGCCCTCGACCAGCAGCACGTCCCCGGGCAGCAAGGTGCGCAGCAGGACCTCGGGCGGCGTCGGTGGGGTCAGGAATTCATTGACGACCGGACGCGACAGGTAGCGACCGATCCGGTGCCCCACGCGGTCGAGCACGCTACCCATGGCGGACCCTCACTCGCCGTCGGGTTCCTTGCGGCCTTCGCGATAGCGCCGGGTGGCTGCCCGCAGAAAGACCATCTGCTGGCGGAAGTTGGTGCAGGCCTTGCAGATGGCCAGATGCATGCGCAGGTTCAGCCGCTCGCTCAGGGTCAGCGGGCGGTCCTGCTCCTCGGAGCACAGGCGGGTGACGTCCTTGCAGCTCAGCATGCGGCTTCCCCGTTGGCGAACCAGTTGCTGTCGAGGCACATCCGCAGGCCGCTGCGGGCCCGGTGCAGGATGACCCAGCAGTTGCTGGTGCTGATGCCCAGTTCGGAGCAGATCTCGTCGGTGTCGAGGTCGAGGAACTCGCGCATCATGAACACGCGCGAGGTCTTGGGCGGCAGCTTCTCGAGGCAGGCGTCGAAGACCTCCCAGAACTGCTGCTGCGACAGGGAGGCCTCGGGATCGGCCCAGGTGGGGGGCTTGTCCTCGGGGTTCCAGTGACCCCGCTCGTTGAAGAGGGCGTCGAAATCGTCGCCATCCTCGGCGTTGCCCGAGACCAGGTCCGAGCCGGCGATCTCGCGCGAACTCTTGCGGATGTGGTCCACGATCTTGTTGCGCAGGATCGAGAACATCCAGGTCTTGAGGGCCGACCGTCCGGCGAAGCTGGACTCGTACTTCATGGCCGAGAAGAGGGCCTCCTGGACCATGTCCTCGGCGGCGCCCGCGTCGCGCAGTTGCAGCTGCGCAAACCGCAGCATGTCCCGGCGGATCTTCGCGATGGACGGATCGTTCCAGTCGATCCCGTTCCCGACTTCGGCTGTGCTCATCCCCGTGTTCCTTTCCTGGCGCTCGCGTTCAGCGCAGCGCTTATGCTGGCGACACAGAACGGTACAAGAAAATTGAGCAGCATGCGTCCCCAGTCCAGGGGCATGTCGGACAGCAGCCGGTCGCCCTGGTTGATCAGGTTGAGCAGCGAGCCGACGACGAGCGCGATCAGGGCCGATGTGCGCAGCGTTCGCGGCCGGCAGGCGAGCTTGATGAGGTCCAGCATGCAAGGGTCTCTCTCCCACGGGGCGTGGGCACACGAACCGATTCCGTGACCCGCCATGAGGCTGGGACGGCGCCAGGGGGGGAATCCTTACGCGGGTGCAGGCTCATTCATGGTCGCCTTCTGCCGCCGCCAGGGACTTGCGCATGCGGTGCAGGCCGAGCGCCACCGTCACGCCGATCACCGGAATGGAGATGGCCGTGATCAGTTCTGGGCTCAGCGGCGCAATCAGACCTTTTGCGCCCTTGGCCAGGTACTGGACCAGTTGCGAGGCGTAGTAGGTGATCGCGACCACCGACAGGCCCTCGACGGTCTCCTGCAGCCGGAGCTGCAGCTTCGCGCGGCGGTTCATCTGGGCCAGCAGTTCCTGGTTCTGCCGCTCGAGCTCGATGTCCACCCGGGTTCGCAGGAGCTGGGAGTTGCGCGCGATCCTGCCCGAGAGGTCCTCCTGGCGGCGGGCATTGGCGGCGCAGGTGTTGATCGCGGGGGCGAGCCGCCGATCCATGAACTCGCGGATCGTCGTGAAGCCCGAGACGCGGACTTCGCGCAGTTCCTCGATGCGGTTCTGGACCAGGCGGTGATAGGCGGCCGCCGCGCCGAAGCGGAAGGTCGAGCGCGACACCGAGCGTTCGACGTCCGCCGCCAGGCGTGTCAGGCGCGTCAGCACGCGGCGTTCGTCCTCGGGCGTGGCCGCGTCCACGATCTGGTCCATCAGGTCGGCCAGTTCGCCTTCGGCGCGGTTCAGCAGGCGCCCGACCTCCTTGGCGACCGGGAAGGCCAGCAGCGCCGTCATCCGGTAGGTCTCGATCTCGAGCAGGCGCTGGACCATGCGGCCGGTCTGCCGCGGGGTGAGTTTCTCGTCCAGGACCAGGAAGCGCGTCCAGCCGTCGGTGAGCAGGAAATCGGTGAACACCCAGGCGCCGCCTTCGGCCACCCGGGTGGCGATCATCTGCGAGCCTTCGCGCGTGGCGGCGGCGATGACCGACTCGGGCGTCACCTGGCCGGCATCGCGCAGATCCACGTGGGTGCCCACCAGCAGGCGGCCCGGGATGGCCTCGAGCCAGCGGGGCGGCAGCGCTTCCTCGGCGGTGGCATGCTCGCCTTCGTTGCCGGTCAGCTCGCGGAAGATCGTGTAGCAGGAGAATTCGGTGTGGCGTTCCCACTTCAGCTTGAAACGGGGGGTCACCAGCAACAGGTGATCGCCATCGACCTCGGGCAGGGGCACGGCGAAGGCCTCGGCGAGGTGCCGCAGGTGGGCGATCTCGGCTTCGGCGGTCGCGCCGTCATGGACCAGGGCCACATAGGACACCACCTGCGGACTGCGCAGCGCGACGGGCGGGCGGGCGTGGAGTTCGTTGTTGAGCTTGTAGCGGAGGGGGTGCTCGGCAGGGGTGCCCGAGGCGGGTGTTCGGGGATCGTTCATCACAGGGCTTCAGGAGCAGGATGGCGCCCGGATTATGGGCGCGCGCCATCGACGCCGACAGGCCGTGTCGGCTTCGGCTCCCTCCCGGCTTGGTTCTGGTTTTCGGTCGATCATGCCCGGCGGCGCCCCCAATGGCAAGTGGCCCACCCCGGCAGAACGGGGTTCTGCCGGGGTGGGCCGGAGCGGGTGCCGGAAGGGGACGCCGGGTCAGGCTTCCTTGCGCAGCTTGGCGATCCCGACCGCCTTCATCACCACCTTTTCATAGACGGGCTCGGTGGTGCCCTTCTTCATCTTGCGGATGAAGTACTTCTCGAAGG
>JAGRFX010000200.1 GCA_020445805.1 Rhodocyclaceae bacterium | reverse complement strand
GGCTGGCGAGCCAGGAAGCGCGGCATGGCGAGGCCCAGATAGCGGGCGTCGTCGGACTCGCGCAGGGAGCGCCAGGCGGCGTATTCCGGCGTCAGGAAGATCTTGGTCAGGTCCCGCGGATTGGCCAGCTCCTGCCACGAATCCATCTGCATCACATTGGGCGACGCCCCCGCGATGAACGGGCAGTGGGCGGCTGCGGAGACCTTGGCCATTTCGCCGAGCAGCTCGACGTCCGGCGGGCTCTGGTCGAAATAGTAGTCGCCCACCAGGCAGCCAAAGGGCTCGCCACCGAACTGACCGTATTCTTCCTCGTAAACCCGCTTGAACAGGGGGCTCTGATCCCAGGCCGTGCCCTTGTAGCGCTTGAGGGTCTTGTGAAGTTCCTTCTTGGTGATGTTCATCACCCGGATCTTCAGCATCTCGTCCGTCTCGGTGTTGTTCACCAGGTAATGCAGGCCGCGCCAGGCGCCCTCGAGCTTCTGGAAATCCTCGTTGTGCAGGATGAGGTTGACCTGTTCGGTCAGCTTGCGGTCGAGTTCGGCGACCATGGCCTCGATGGTCTTGACCACGTCCTGTCCGATGACCGCGGTACCCGCCAGCGCCTGCTGGGCCAGGGTCTGGACGGCCTGTTCGACGGCGCTCTTGGCCTCGTCCGTCTTCGGCTTAAACTCTTTGTGCAGCAGCGACGCGAAGTCGTTGCCTTCGAGCGTCACGGTGCCGAGTTGTGAAGCCTGTTCTTGCATGTCTGCCATTGCTTTCTCTCCGATTGCTCAGTCGTCTCGATCAGGCGTCGCTACCTTCACCGCCCTTGTCCCCGCCCGCCGGCTTGCCGGCCGAGTCCGCGAGGGACTTGAGCAGTGCGGGATCCTTGACGACCTTGGCAATCAGTTCTTCTGCACCGGTCTTGCCATCCATGTAGGTGATCAGATTGGAGAGCTGCTGGCGCGCCTCGAGCAGCTTGCTGAGCGACTCGACCTTGCGCGCGATGGCGCCCGGCGTGAAGTCGTCCATGCTCTCGAAGGTCAGATCGACGGCGATGTTGCCTTCGCCGGTCAGGGTGTTCGGCACCTGGAACGCGACGCGCGGCTTCATGGCCTTCATGCGGCTGTCGAAGTTGTCCACGTCCACTTCGAGGAACTTGCGGTCGGCAACCGGAGCCAGCGGCTCCTCGGGTTTGCCGGAGAGATCGGACATGACGCCCATGATGAACGGCAGTTGCACCTTTTTCTCGGCGCCGTAGAGCTCGACGTCGTACTCGATCTGAACGCGCGGCGCGCGGTTCCTCTGGATGAATTTTTGACTGCTCTGTGCCACGTCCAATCTCCTTTTAAATCACTCTCGGCCGAGAGAGGGGTGTTACGAGGATGGGTGCCGATCGCCGAGGCCTAAGCCTCCCCGGGAGCGATCAGTAGCCGTCCTCCTCGTTCTTGATACCTGCGATCGTTTCGATCTGAACGAGCCCGTCAGGAACCATGTCGCGAATAATGTCGACAAAGTTCATGTCAATTAAACGCTTTGCCCGATGAAGCAGCAGCGGCGCGGGATTTGACGGTTCGTTCTTGGCAAAGTAGTCGCAGATCTTGTCGATCATCATGATCGCGTCGCGGCGGTTGCGGATGTCTCCGCTGGGGCCCTGGGCGGGCCTGCCGCCTGTGGCGCTCGCGCCAGCCTCATCCCCCGCCGCATCGGCACTTTCACCTTCGGCCGACGCGGCCGAGCCGGTACAGACCTGGGTCAAATGCGTAACGGTCGCGATCAGCGGTCGCAGATCGGGTGCCCGATCCGCGCCCACCCGTTCATTGAGGCCGGACGCGAGGCGCTTCAGTGCCTCGAGGGTCTCTCCGATGAGCTTGCCGGCGGCCTGGCCGTCTTCGGAGCCCATCATGTCGTTGATCTGGCCGAGCGACATCTCGGCGGCCCCTTCCTTGGGCGGAAGCTTGTCGAGGGCCACTTCGACATCGCGCACCAGGAGCATGCCCACCTGCCGCGACTTGATCAGGGGCGCTTCGCGCACCTGACGCAACAGCTCGTCCGGATCGGCGAGGGCCGCCAGTGCGTTCATCCGCATCGTCGGGTCGTTGTCGTCGTCGGGATCGAGCTGGGGATGAACCTGCTCCCAGTAGCGCTCGATCAGGCCGTTCAGGATGTCGCACCCGGCCTTGAGTCCCGGGAAACCTTCCGTCGTGACCAGTGCCTGGGTGAACAGCGCGGCGATGCGGAGATCCTTGGAGCGGCCGAGAAGACCCTCGGCGAGGCGGCGGACCTGGGGCCAGGCGGGCTCTTCGGCAGGCACCAGGGTGTCGCCGTATTGTTGCTCCGGCTTGCCGCGCGCGGCCTGTTCCAGCTCCAGAAACGCAGCGTCATATTCGAGATCGGGCCCGCACGGGGGGGACTCGGATGCCTCTGCCAGCAATTGATCGAGATCAATCACGTCTCATCTCACTCCGTCAGGGTGTTTGCCTGTGCTCGCCGGCCTGGATTCCCGCTGGGCCGCGGCATGGCTGCCAGGGGCCTGCAGACATATTGTGGTTGTTACGTACATTGGCCCACTCCCTTGTCCCCAGTCAACATTAGCCAATCAATCCGGTGTGGCAGAGTGCCTACTTCCTTGCAGGTTGGATAAATGCCGTGGGAATTGTCACGGAGCAACCTAGGCTCCAACGGCGAGAAAGGTGGTTTCCTTGAGCTCTTCCATCACCACATAGCTCCTCGATTCGGCGGCTGCGGGGAGCTTCAGGAGGATGTTGCCGAGCAGTCGGCGGTACTCGGCCATGCCATGGATGCGGGCCTTGACCAGGTAGTCGAAGTCACCTGATACCAGGTGACACTCCAGAACCTCGCTCACGAACAGGATCTCTCGACGCACCTGTTCGAACACATCTGCCGACTTCGTCGAGAGCTTGATCTCCACAAAGACCAGCAAGCCGAGTCCGACCGCCTCCGGATTCAGGTGGGCATGGTAGCCAGTGATGATCCCCTCCCGCTCGAGGCGCTTCAGGCGCTCGCTGACCGGCGTGGCAGACAGGCCGACGGACGCGGCGAGTTCGGTCACGCTGATCCGCCCGTTCTTCTGCAGCTGCACGAGCATCTTGCGGTCGATTCGGTCGAGTTCGCGCATTTCCCCAACGGGCCTCCGCGGCAGGGGGCGAAACAGTGACTATAGCCAAAATCTGGCCAATTAATAGTGAAATTCTCTGTCATATCGCAAATACACTGCCCACATTCACCATAGTTGTTGCGATATCAACGACTTTCCTTACTGATGGAGCTGGGCCATGCATGTGCTGATCCTCGGAAGTGGCGTCATTGGTACCACAACTGCATATTTTCTTGCGCGGCAGGGTGCCCGGGTCACAGTCGTTGACCGATGCGCCGCGCCCGCCATGGAGACGAGCCACGCCAATGCGGGGCAGATCTCGCCGGGCTACTCGGCTCCGTGGGCAGCGCCGGGGATCCCGCTCAAGGCCATCAAGTGGCTGTTTCAGCAGCATGCGCCGCTGGCGATCCGGCCCGACGGGTCCCTGTTCCAGTGGGTCTGGATGGCGCGGATGCTGGCCAATTGCACCCGCGGGGCCTATGCCCGCAACAAGGGGCGCATGCTGCGCCTGGCCCAGTACAGCCAGGCGTGCCTCGCCGAACTGCGCGAGGAGGCGGGAATCGACTACGAAGGGCGCCGACTCGGCACGCTGCAACTCTTCCGTACGCAGGCCCAGCTCGCGGCGGCCGAGCGCGACATCGCCGTACTCGAACAGTGCGGGGTGGCCTACGAACTGCTCGATGCGCAGGGGGTCGCGCGGGCAGAGCCGGCGCTGGCCGGAGCGCCGGCCCCCCTGGCCGGAGGTCTGCGGCTGCCGGGCGACGAGACGGGCGATTGCGAGCTGTTCACCCGTCGTCTCGCCAGCCGATGCGAAGCCCTGGGGGTCGAGTTCCGCTTCGGCGTCGAGGTGGGCGATCTGGTGGTCGCGAACGGGCGGGTGGCGGGCGTTCGCTGCGGCGATGACGTGCTCGAAGCCGACCGGTTCGTGGTGGCGCTCGGCAGCTATTCCCGCCGCCAGGTCGCTGGCCTGGGCCTCGATCTGCCGGTGTACCCGGTCAAGGGCTATTCGCTCACCATGGCGCTGGACAATGCCGCTGCGGCTCCGCGCTCCACCGTCCTCGACGAGACCTTCAAGGTCGCCATCACGCGCTTCGACGAGCGCGTGCGGATCGGCGGCATGGCGGAACTCGGGGGCTTCGACCTGCGCCTCGATCCGCGACGCCGGGCGACACTGGAGAAGGTGGTGAAAGACCTGTTCCCGGCCGCGGGGCGGCCCGAAGAGGCCACCTTCTGGACCGGCCTGCGGCCAATGACGCCGGATGGAACGCCGCTCGTAGGGGCTACGCCGTTCGCCAACCTGTTCCTCAACACCGGTCATGGAACCCTGGGCTGGACCATGGCCGCCGGCAGTGGCCGACTGGTGGCCGATCTGGTGCTGGGAAGAACGCCCGGCATCGAATCGGGCGACCTCTCGCTCGCCCGCTATGGCAGAGTACCGGCAGGGCCTCGTAGGAGCGCCCTGCAATATCCCCCGGAACTGCCTGCTGCATGAGACCTGCGAAAGCCCTCATCGACCTCGGCGCCCTGCGCCACAACTATGCGCTAGCCCGCCGCCTGCACGGGGGCAAGGCTCTGGCGGTGGTCAAGGCCAACGCCTATGGACACGGGGCGGTTGTGTGCGCCCACGCATTGGCCGATCTCGCCGACGGGTTCGCGGTGGCTTGCCTGGAGGAGGCCGAGGGTCTGAGGGCCGGCGGTATCACAGCGCCGATCCTGCTGCTCGAGGGGGTCTTCGAGGTATCCGAATGGGCGCGGGCGGATGCGCTCGGGCTCTGGGTGGTGGTTCACCAGGCCGAGCAGCTGGAGATGCTGGCAGCCTGCAGGCCCAAGCGGCCGATCCCCGTGTGGATGAAATTCAATTCGGGCATGAACCGGGCGGGCCTGCCCCTGGCGCGATTGCCGGCCCTGCACGCGCAGCTGGCCGGCGACCCGAAGGTTGCGTCGGTGACCCTCATGTCGCATTTCGCCCGGGCCGACGAGCCCGAATGCGATGAGACCCGGCGGCAGTTCGAGCGGCTGCGGGCGGCCATGGAAGGCGTCCCTGCCCCGGTGAGCATCTGCAACTCGGCCGGCATCCTTGGCTGGCCCGGCATTCGGGGCGACTGGGCGCGGCCCGGGATCATGCTGTACGGGGCGGACCCCATGCCTGGCGAGGGGCATGGCCTCCGCCCCGTGATGCAGCTGGGCAGCCGGATCATGGCGGTCCGGCAACTCTCGGCGGGCGATCCTGTGGGCTACGGCGCCCGTTTCGTCGCTCCGCGGCCCATGCGCATCGGTCTCGTCGCGATGGGCTATGCCGACGGTTATCCGCGTGCGGTGCCCGATGGCGCCCCGGTGGTGGTCGCCGGCCAGCGCACCCGTATCGTCGGGCGCGTGTCCATGGACATGCTGACGGTGGACCTCGAGGGAATCGACGCCGATGTCGGCAGTCCCGTCGAACTGTGGGGCGGGGCGGTGTCCGTCAATGAGGTTGCGGCCGTTGCGGGGACGATCGCCTACGAGCTGCTCTGCAACGTCAAGCGGGTTGCCTTCGAGTACGTCCAGCCGGCCTGAGGCGCGTGCGCGCTCAGTCCAGCCTGCGAACCTGATCCCGGTGGGCCGGCTGCTGGAGCCAGCGGTCGAGGATCCGGAAGGTATCGAGGTCGAATCGGCGCGGTGGCCTGGATGCGAGGAGCTCGGCCAGGGCCGCCTCGTCGCTGGCCGTGCCCAGCAGGCACCATCGATCCACCACGTGGAGGGCGCTGCGGCCTGACCCGGCATCGAATTCGGCGATGCCGATCGCGCCCGGCCACGGCCAGGGCCGAAGGATCAGCGATGCGAGCGCCTGGGTCAGGCGCCCATCGTGGGCTTCCGGCGTCTCCCGGCCGGCGCAAACACCCGCGCAGCGCTTCATCTGGTGGGCGAGGCACGGCCCCGCTCCGGCGGGCTCCAGGCCGAGTCTCGCCGGGCACAGGCGGTACAGTTCCGCCAGATCGCGCAGGGTGTTGTCGATGTCGCGCTTGCCGCGGAACAGGCCGGCCAGGTTGTCAGCCCAGTCGAGGGGGTCGGTTCCGCCCACGGCGACCCGCTCCACGACCGGGGGCTTGCGGCGGTTGGGGATCACGCGCAGGGCCCGCACCTCCGAGCCGCCCTTGAGGGCCCGGTTGTAGCGGGGCCGTCGGGCCTTGATCAGGTTTGCCTCGAGCAGCAGGGCCCCCAGCTCTCCGGCGGTCTCGATCGCCTCCACGTGCTGGACCTGCCGGGCCATCTCGGCTTCCCGGCTGTCGCGCAGGTCGGCACCGAAGTGGGCAGCGACGCGGCCACGCAGGTTCTTGCTCTTGCCGATGTAGAGGGGCAGAGCGCCCGCGCCCCGATGCTCCCCGAAGAAGAGGTAGACACCCGGGCCGGCGGGCAGCGCTTCGATCACGCCGTCCGCGAGCAGGGGCGGGCGGCTGGGGCGCTTCATCGCAGTATCGACGGCCCGCCTCAGCGTCTCGTCGTCGAACTGCCGCCGGGCGACCTCGAGAAAATGCCACACGGTTTCGGCGTCACCGAGCGCCCGGTGGCGGGCCTCGCAGCGCAAGGCGTGGCGGGCAATCAGGGCATCGAGGCCGTGCCGCTTGTGCTCGGGATAGAGCGCCCGCGAGAGCTTGACCGTGCACAGCACTTCGGCGTCGAAGGGCGCGCCGGCTCGCCGGAAGGCGCTGCGGATGAAGCCATAGTCGAAGCGCGCGTTGTGGGCGACGAAGACGGCGCCGTCCAGCAGGGCGCGGGTGCGCTCCATGACGTCTTCGAAGCTCGGCGCATCGGCGACCATCGCGTCGGTGATGCCGGTAAAACGCTGGATGGTGGGCGGGATCGGGATGCCTGGATTGACGAGGGTCGACCAGCGCACGATGGCGCCGTCGACGTCTACCCGGACAATGCCGATCTCCGTGATCCGGTCAGAGACCGGACTGGCCCCGGTCGTCTCCAGGTCGATGATGGCCAGCGACTCGGGAAGACTCACTCCGGCTGGCGGCCGCCGGGCCGCACGACCTCAGGATTCGGTCTGATAGTAGTAGGGCTTGACCGGGACTTTGGCGTCGTCGTGGCGCTGCTGCACCTCGAGCTTCTGCGGCTTGTCCCACCACAGGGCACGCCCCTTCTGCTGCTCGATGGCTTCGGCGGGGTGCTTCTCCATCCACTCGCGCATGAACTTCGTGTGTTCGGATTCGTAGGTGGTCTCGACTTTGCCCATGGTCTCTATCCCCTGCAGGAGGGCGGATTCTACCAGCGTGACGCGGTGCGGAAAAGGACCCGCTCGAAGTGGCGTTCCCAGCGATGCTAGAGACGCTCGAAGGCTTCGCGTACGCGGGTCGGTTCGTCCATCTTCAGGAGTCGCTGTGCTTTGGCGGCGATCTCGCCCACGTCGGCCCGCAGGACCTCCTGCTTCACTTCGAGGATCTGGGCCGGGTGCATCGAGAACTGGCGCAGGCCGATGCCGAGCAGGAGCCGGGTGTAGGCCGGGTCGCCGGCCATCTCGCCGCAGACCGAGACCGGCAGGCCGAACCGAACGCCCGTCTGGATCGTCGAGCCGACCAGCTTCAGCACCGCTGGATGCAGGGGGTCGTACAGGTGTGCGACCGCCTCGTCGGTGCGGTCGATGGCCAGGGTGTACTGGATCAGGTCGTTGGTGCCGATGCTGAGGAAGTCGGCCTCGCGGGCGAGCAGATCCACGATCACGACGGAGGCCGGTGTTTCGACCATGCACCCCAGCGGGATGGCGCGATCGAAGTCGGCTCCGCGCGCCTCGAGCTCGGCCTTGGCCTCGTCGAGGATCTCGCGCGCGGCCCGCACCTCGGGCAGCCCCGAGACGAGCGGGAGCATGATGCGCAGCTTGCCGTGGGCA
>JAGRFX010000199.1 GCA_020445805.1 Rhodocyclaceae bacterium | reverse complement strand
CAGGCCCTTCCAGCCGACGGTCGTGCGCGGCTTCTCGAAGTAGACGCGCATGACGAGGAGCAGCTCGTCCGCGAAGCGGTCCGCCTCGGCGCGGAGGCGGCGGCCATACTCGAGCGCTGCCGACACATCGTGGATCGAGCAGGGTCCGATCACGACCAGCAGGCGGTCGTCGGCACCGTAGAGGATGCGATGGATCGCGGCACGCGCCTCGAAGGCGGTCTGGGCTGCCTGCGGCGTTGCGGGGAACTCGCGCAGCACGTGGGCTGGCGGAATCAGTTCCTTGATCTCCTGGATGCGGACATCGTCGATGTGAATCTTCACGGATGCGGACATGCTCTGCTCGTCACTGAATGGAGGCGAATTCGCCATTTTATCCCAAGCCACCGGGCGGGACATGGCGCGACCCCGATCACGCGCCCCGCGGCGGTGGAATAATCGCCGTTGACACCCTGTTCACCCCATGAATGCCCCCTGCTCCGCCGCTGATCTCGGCCGGCGTCAGGCACCCGAACACAAAGGACATCATGTTCGAGAAGAAGGATCTGCTGGACGAGATTCCGCGCCTTCGCCGCTATGCCCGCGCCCTCTGCGGAGACCACGGCCGCGCCGACGATCTGGTCCAGGATGCCCTGGAACGGGCCCTGATCAAGGCCCACCTGTGGCACGGCGGAAGCCTGCGCGCCTGGCTGTTCACCCTGATGCACCACATCTTCGTGAACCAGTGGAAGCAGGCCCAGCACATGGAATACCGGGCCGACGACGACCTGCCCGAAACCCCGGTGCGCCCCGAGCAGCAGGACGGACTCGACCTCAGGGACCTGGACCGGGCCCTGGCCCAGTTGAGCGCCGAGCACCGCGAGGTGCTGCTGCTGGTCGGCCTCGAGGAACTGAGCTACGAGCAGTGCGCCGAGGTGGTCGGCGTACCGATCGGAACCGTGATGTCGCGACTGGCCCGGGCCCGCGACCGCCTGAGAAAGCTGATGTCCGTCAGCGCCCCCAATGGCCGACTGAAGCGTGTGAAATGAACAACAGACAACTCACTGACGAAGAACTGTGCGCCTTCGCCGACGAGCGCCTCGATGAGGCCGACGCCGGGCGCATCCGCGCCCTGCTCGATTCGGAACCGGGGCTCGAAGCCCGGATGGCCGACTGGCAGGCCCAAGGCCGGGCGCTCCATGAGCGCTTCGACCCGGTGCTCGACGAAGCCATCCCCGAGCGCCTGCTGGCGGCTGCCGAGGGCGAGCGGGCAAGCGCACGTCCGCGGCGAGGCTGGCCGGTGCTGCGCCACGCCGCGGCGGTCGGCTGGCTCGCCATCGGGCTGGTGGCGGGCTACGCGATCCGCTCGGCGGATTCACCGCCCCCCATCACGGTCGCCAGCCAGCCCTCCCTGCCGAAACAGGCCGCAATCGCCCACGCGGTCTACGTGCCGGAGGTACGACACCCGGTCGAGGTCGGTGCGGAACAACAGGCCCATCTGGTCGGCTGGCTCAGCAAGCGGCTCGGTACGAACGTGCGGGCACCCGAGCTGGCGGCCGACGGCTTCGCCCTGATGGGCGGCCGGCTGCTGCCCGGCGATGCCGGCCCCGTGGCCCAGTTCATGTACCAGGACGGGAGCGGTCGCCGGCTGACCCTGTACCTGACCCATGACAAGTCCGATCGTACCGACACCGCTTTCCGGTTCGCGGAGGAGAACGGGCTCGGTGTCTTCTACTGGGTCGATGGCGGGACGGGCTATGCCCTTTCGGCGGACATGCCGCGCGACGATCTGCTGCACATCGCGACGCTGGTCTATCGCGAATTGAACCCTTGAGCCCTGTAAGGTCCTAGGGTTCAGTGGCGTCCATTGGGCGACACCCAACCGACGCAAGAGGGAATGACGCATGCTGATCCGCCAGCCCACCGATATCGTGCCTTCCGAAATCACGTCGCCCGAGCTGTTCCGGGCACGTCGGCAGTTCCTCCGGCTGGGCGCCGGGGCCGCCCTGGCCGGTGGCGCTGGCCTGGTCGGTCTGCCCGCCGGGGCGGCGGAATCCCTGCCGGCCCGCCTCAGCCCGCTCAGCACCGACGAGCCCCTGACCGGGCGGAAGGACGTTCTCAGCTACAACAACTATTACGAGTTCGGCACCGACAAGAGCGACCCGGCCGCCAACGCCGGCGTCATGAAGACCCGCCCCTGGGAGGTCCGCGTCGAGGGCCTGGTGGCCAAGCCCCGGACCTTCGGCATCGAGGAACTCCTCAAGCTGGCCCCGCTCGAGGAGCGGATCTACCGCCTGCGCTGCGTCGAGGCCTGGTCGATGGTGGTGCCCTGGATCGGCTATTCGCTGTCGGCCCTCTTGCAGCAGGTCGAGCCGCTCGGCAGCGCCCGCTACGTGGCTTTCGACTCCCACTACGATCCGGCGATCATGCTGCGGCGCCCGGTCCTCGACTGGCCCTACAAGGAGGGCCTGCGACTGGACGAGGCGATGCATCCCCTGACGCTCCTGACCCTCGGTGTCTATGGCGAGGTGCTTCCCAACCAGAACGGGGCCCCGGTCCGCATCGTGGTGCCCTGGAAGTATGGCTACAAGAGTGCCAAGTCGATTGTCCGGATCCGGGTCACCGATACCCAGCCGGCCACGGCCTGGAACACCGCGGCACCCGAGGAGTATGGCTTCTATTCGAACGTCAATCCCGAGGTCGACCATCCGCGCTGGAGCCAGGCCCGGGAACGGCGCATCGGCGACTTCCGCAAGCGCCCCACCCTGCCCTTCAATGGCTACGCAGAGCAGGTCGCAGGCCTCTACCAGGGCATGGACCTGAAGCGCTTCTACTGAACCATCTGCGGAAGGAAACTCCGATGTCCGTTGCCCAGCGCTGGACCCCGACCCCGGGTCAGCTGTCCTTCATGAAGGCGGCACTCTTCGCCCTGTGCCTCGTGCCGCTGGCGCTCCTGGTTCTCGACTGGGATCGCGACGCCCTCGGCGCCAATCCGATCGAGGCCGTGGCCCACGCCACCGGCGCGTGGACGCTGCGCTTCCTGCTCATCACGCTGGCCATCACGCCCCTGCGACGCCTGACGGGCCTGCACTGGCTCCTGCGGCTTCGTCGCATGCTGGGACTCTTCGCGTTCGCGTATGGCGTCGCGCACCTGCTGGCCTATGTCTGGCTGGACCAGTATTTCGACTGGACCGCCATCGCCATGGACATCCTGAAACGCCCGTACATCACGGTCGGCTTCGTGGCCCTGGTCCTGATGACGCCGCTGGCGCTGACGTCCAATAACCGGATGATCCGCCAGCTCGGCGGACGCCGCTGGCAGGCGCTGCATCGTTCGGTCTACGCGATTGCCCTCCTGGGCGTGGTGCACTTCTGGTGGCTGGTCAAGGCCGATGTCCTCGACCCCTTGATCTACGCGGTGATCCTGGCAGGTCTGCTGGGTATCCGCGCCTGGTGGCGCCAGCAGGAACGCATCCGTCAGCTGAGCACGCCGCCGGGCGCACCGCCCGGGCGCCGCGTCATCCGAATTGCCGCTCGCTAGCCGGCACCACGCAACTGCGCTCGCTGCGCATGCGATAGAGCAGGCCCGGTTCCAGGAACAGCTCGCCGCCCTCGACCAGATCGCGCTCGTCGGCGGGCGCGATCCGTTCGAAGTCGTAGTCACAGCCGTGGAATCGCAGGTCCCGGAAGATTGGCGCCCCCATGTAGGTGCCGATCGAATCGCCCCGCGCCTGCAGGGCCGAGGGCGCAAGTACGACCGCGCCGAAGCGTCGCCAGTAGGCAGGTGAGTGACGGAAGGCGAGCTCCCGCCGCACGGCCCATACCGGAATCCAGAATACAAGCAGGATCAGGAACAGCAGGCTCTCCATGGGGGTCTCCTTCCACGGCTGGCAAAGGATCGACCCCACACTTCATCCGGCGGTTCCGGGCCATGGCCGGCGTCTGCCACCGACCGAGACTTACGTCACGTCCTGGGTCGCCGTGCGCTCTTCGGACGGAAGGCCGCGACCACGGCGTCGTTGGTCTCGATGTACGGTCCGCCGATCAGGTCGATACAGTAGGGCACGGCGGCGAAGATGCCGGAAACCTTGACCCCGCCCTGCTCGTCCTTCAGGCCCTCGAGGGTCTCGCGGATCGACTTGGGCTGGCCCGGCAGGTTGAGGATCAGCGTGCAGCCCCGGATCGCACCGACCTGCCGCGACAGGATGGCCGTCGGCACGAAGTTGAGCGAGATCTGGCGCATCTGCTCACCGAAGCCCGGCATCAGGCGATCTGCGACGGCCATCGTCGCCTCGGGCGTGACATCACGCGGCGCAGGTCCGGTCCCGCCGGTGGTCAGGACCAGATGGCAACCCGCCGTGTCGCACAGTTCGATCAGGGTCCGCTCGATGACGTCCTGCTCGTCCGGAATGAGTCGCGACTCCATCTCCCACGGCGAGCTGAGTGCCGCGGCGAACCAGGCCTGCATGGCCGGCACGCCTTCGTCCTGATAGACGCCGCCCGAAGCGCGGTCGCTGATCGACACCAGGCCGATCCTGAGCGTCTCATCCTTCATCTGCATACCCTCTGACTCCTAGCGGTCCCATTCGGGTTGTTCTTCGTTCTCGTCCAGCTCGCGCAGGATACGGAACAGCTCCCGGTAGGCGCGCGGCGGCTTGTCTGCCTCGCGCTCCTTCAGCGCGTTCCGGCGCAGCACCCGGAGTTGCTGGAGGTCGGCCCCGGGGGTGTCGGCGGCGATCTGCGTGAGGACCCCCTCGTCCTCCAGCAGGGCGTCGCGCAGGCGTTCGATGCGGTGCTGGCGGGCCACAGCCTCCCGCGAGGTGCCCTCGAGCACGTCGAGGGCCGCGCGGATCGGCTCGGCATCCACCAGCCGCATCAGGCGACCGATGTACTGCAGCTGCCGACGCCGGGCGCCATGCGCCTTGATCCGCCGTGCCTCGAGGACTGCGTCGCGGAGGCTGTCGGGCAGGGGCACGCGCCCCAGGCGCTCGTCCGACAGGGCCACCAGCGCCTCCCCCAGTTCCTGCAGCGCATGCATGTCCTTCTTCATGCGCGTCTTGCTGGGTGGCAGGTCGTCGCGCTCGTCCGGCTCGGCGTCTCGCATTGGGTGGTGCCCTGGCTGAAAGGTTTAAGATTATAGACCCCACAGCCGGATCGCCCCCCAATGCCCAGCCACGGTTTCTCATTCTCCCCCGCGCAGCTCTCGAACATCGCCGAACTGATCGTCGACCATGCGCGCAAGCTGGGCGCCAGCGCCTGCGAGACCGATGTTTCGGAAGGATTCGGCCAGAGCGTCACAGTCCGCAAGGGCGAGACCGACACCATCGAATACAACCGCGACAAGGGTGTGGGGGTCACGGTCTATGTGGGCCAGAAGCGGGGCCACGCGAGCACCTCGGATTTCTCGCGGCCGGCGCTCGAAGCCGCCGTGGAGGCGGCGCTGCAGATCGCGCGCTTCACGGCCGAGGATCCCTGTGCCGGGCTCGCCGAAGAGGCCCTGCTGGCCAGGGAATTCCCCGACCTGGACCTGTTCCACCCCTGGAATCCGAGCGTCGAGGAGGCCCTGCAGCTGGCCACCCGCTGTGAACAGGCCGCCTTCGATGCCAGCCCGGCGATCAGCAATTCGGAGGGCGCCAGCGTCTCCTCGCAGCAGTCCCACTTCGTCTCGGCCAACAGCCTCGGATTCAACGCAGGCTATTCCACCTCCCGGCATTCGATCTCCTGTTCGGTCATTGCCGGCGAAGGCGACCAGATGCAGCGCGACGACTGGTATGACAGCCGGCGTGACGCAGCGGACCTGGACGCGGCCGAATCGATCGGCGCTCGGGCAGCCCGGCGGGCGGAAGCACGCATGGGCGCGCGACGCATTCCGACCTGCGAGGTCCCCGTCCTGTTCGAGGCGCCGCTGGCGACCTCGCTGCTGGGCAACTTCGTCCATGCCGCCAGTGGCGGGGCGCTCTACCGCAAGGCCTCCTTCCTGCTCGACGGGCTGGGGCGCCAGCTGTTCGCCCCGCACGTCCAGATCGTCGAACGGCCGCACCTGCCCAAGGCCTTCGGCAGCGCCCCCTTCGACGGCGACGGCGTGGCCACGCGCGACCGCACGGTCGTGGCCGACGGGGTGCTGCAGGGCTACTTCCTCAGCTGCTACTCGGCCCGCAAGCTCGGCATGCAGACCACCGCCAACGCGGGTGGCTCCCACACCCTGCAGGTCAGCCACGGACCGCGAAGCTTCGAGGAGATGCTGGCCCGGCTCGATCGCGGCCTGCTGGTCACCGAGTTGCTCGGGCAGGGGGTCAATTACGTGACCGGCGACTATTCCCGAGGCGCCGCCGGCTTCTGGGTCGAGAACGGGCAGATCCAGTACCCGGTCGAGGAAATCACCATCGCGGGCAACCTGACCGAGATGTTCGCGAACATCGTCGAGATCGGCGCCGACGTATGGGATCGGGGCGCCAAGCACACCGGCTCCATGCTCATCGAGCGCATGAAGATCGCGGGCGAGTAAGCCCCCGATCGACCCGGGGAATCCCGCTCGGACCTATGCGCGTGGGCCGATGGGACAAACCCCAATAGCAGGGCGGGCTGGCGTCATTTATCTTTTGGCCCGCTTTTTCGCTACGTCATTTCAACGAGGAGAGAGACACATGGAACGTCGTTCCTTTCTGAAGAAGGCAGGTGCAGGGGTCGCTGTCGGCGCGACCATGATCAGCCCGGCCCGCGCGGCCGAGCTGCCGACCATCAAGTGGCGCCTGGCGTCGAGCTTCCCGAAGAGCCTGGACACGATCTTCGGCGCCGCCGACGTGTTCGCCAAGCGGGTTTCCGAGGCCACCGGCGGCAAGTTCGAGATCCGCGTTTTCCCGGGTGGCGAGCTGGTGCCCGCCTTCTCCGTGATGGATGCGGTCAAGGACGGCACCGTCGAGTGCGGCCACACCGCGTCGTACTATTTCTTCGGCAAGGATCCCACGTTCGCGCTGGACACCGCCGTACCCTTCGGCCTGAACTATCGCCAGTTCGCCGCCTGGACGCGGCACGGCGGCGGTCTCGAGCTGCTGCGCGAGTTCTTCGGCGGCTACAACATCGTGAACTTCCCGATGGGCAACACCGGCGCCCAGATGGGTGGCTGGTTCCGCAAGGAAATCAAGACCGTCAAGGATCTCGAAGGCCTGAAGTTCCGCGTCGGGGGCTTTGCCGGCAAGGTGCTGTCGAAGCTGGGCGTCGTGCCTCAGCAGATTCCGGGTGGCGACGTCTATCCCTCGCTGGAAAAAGGCACCATCGACGCAGCGGAATGGGTCGGTCCCTACGATGACGAGAAGCTCGGCTTCAACAAGGTCGCCAAGTACTACTACTACCCGGGCTGGTGGGAAGGTGGTCCGAACCTGTCCCTGTACATCGGCAAGGACAAGTGGGCCAGCCTGCCTCCGGAGTACCAGGCGATCGTCTTGGCCGCCGCTGCCGAAGCCGACATCGACATGATGTCGAAGTACGACGCCGCGAACCCGAACGCACTGAAGCGTCTGGTGGCCGGCGGTGCGCAGCTCCGCCCGTTCCCGCTGCCCGTCCTCGAGGCCTGCTACAACGCAGCCCAGGAAGTCTACGCGGAAGTGGGCAAGGAGAACGCGATGTTCAAGAAGATCCACGACCACATGACCGAGTTCCAGAAGGACCAGACGCTGTGGATGAGCGTGACCGAGGGCAACTTCGACCGCTTCATGCAGAGCCGCAAGCGCTGAGCGCCCGCCGCTGAAAGTCCAGGGGCCCCTCCTCGGAGGGGCCTTTTTCATGGGCGCTCGGCTTCCGGCGCGAGGATGAAGTCGAAGTTACCGAGCGGCACAAGCCGGTCACCCGATGTCAGGCGCAGGGTCTGGGCAGCCTGACGAGTGGCGACCTCCCGCGTGGAGATGCCGGGCTCCCCGGCCTTGCCCGGGTGATAGATCTGGGTCACGAGCACTTCCCGCCCGGACACCAGCAGGCGCACGTGGTGGTGGGGCGGCCGGCTCCA
>JAGRFX010000001.1 GCA_020445805.1 Rhodocyclaceae bacterium | reverse complement strand
GACGCCGCTGCAATATCAGAAGCGGCTTCGGCTGCATGAAGCTCGCAGCCTGATGCTCGGAGAAAAACTCGACGCTGCCGAAGCGGCCTTTCGAGTTGGGTACGAAAGCCCCTCGCAATTCAGCCGCGAATACCGCCGCATGTTTGGTGCACCTCCTCGTCAGGACGTGGATGCCGTGCTGTCGGCAAGTTCATCGTGACGACAAAGCTGCAGCTTCAGACAACAAACCAGGATTGGAATCATGACGATTCGTGAAACACGTGAATTGTCCACTCTTCGAAGGAGATTCTTGCTTCAAATGGTTACAGGTCCGTTTGCCGCTGGAAGACTGTCAACTCTGCAGGCTTTGGCTGAATCCTTGCCAGAGACTGACGTCATGCCTGCATTGTTTGTGGGGCATGGCAGTCCCATGAATGCGGTCGAAGAAAATCAGTTTGTTCGCGGCTTTCGCGATATGGCGGCGACATTTCCTAAGCCAAAAGCAATCTTGTGCATCTCGGCGCACTGGTTCACGCGCGGACTGCGCGTCGCCGTCGCGAGTCGGCCGCGCACGCTGCACGACTTCGGAGGATTCCCCGAGGTGCTCTCGGCCGTGCGCTACCCCGCGCCGGGCTCGCCCGAACTCGCCGAGCGCGTGGCGAGCCTGCTCGCGCCACGCGAGGTCGCCTTCGACGAACGCTTCGGCCTCGACCACGGCGCGTGGTCGCTGCTCGTGCACATGTTCCCCGAGGCCGATGTCCCGGTCGTGCAGCTCTCGCTCGACGCGTCGCGCGACGCGTCCGAACACCTCGCCGTCGGACGCGCCCTCTCGGCCCTGCGCGACGAAGACGTGCTCGTGCTCGGCAGCGGCAACGTCGTCCACGACCTGTACGACTACTCGTGGTCGCGCGACGTCGTGCCGGTGCCCGCGTGGGCGAGACGCTTCGAGGGCAGCTTGCGCGAGTTGTTGCTCGCCGGCGACGACATCGGCGTGGCCGCCCTGCCGTACGTCGGACGCGACGCGGCCACTGCGGTGCCGACGCCCGAGCATTTCCTGCCTCTGGCCTGCGTGCTGGGCACGCGCGCCGCGGGCGAACTCGTCGACTTCCCGGTGGACGGCTACGACGGCGGCACGGTCTCGATGCTCGGCGTGCGTCTCGCGTCGCCGTGAGCGACGAGCGCGGGACGCCGGGCGACGCACGCGACGCGCGGCGCACGCGTCTGTCGCGCAGCGTCTGGGCGCTCGGCCTCGTCTCGCTCTGCCAGGACGTCTCGTCCGAGCTCGTGCACTGCCTGCTGCCGCTGTTTCTCGTGAGCGGACTCGGCGCGAGCGCCTTGGCCGTCGGCCTGCTCGAAGGCGTCGCGCTCGCCATCCCGAACCTGGTCAAGATCGTCTCGGGCACCGTGAGCGATCGCATGGGACGGCGCAAACCGCTGCTCGTCCTCGGCTACGGGTAGTCGGCCCTCACGAAGCCGCTCTTCCCCCTCGCGCAGGGACTGGGCGCCGTGGCGACGGCGCGCTTCCTCGATCGCGTCGGCAAGGGCATCCGCGGCGCGCCCCGGGACGCCCTGGTGGCGGACCTGGCGCCGCCGGCCCTGCGGGGCGCGGCCTTCGGGCTGCGCCAGTCGCTGGATACGGTCGGCGCCTTCCTCGGCCCCCTGCTGGCCGCCGGCCTGATGGTGCTGTGGTCGGACGATTTCCGGGCTGTCTTCTGGGTGGCCGTGGTTCCCGGCCTGCTGGCCGTCCTGCTGCTCGTCCTCGCCATCCGCGAGCCGCCCCGGGCGGCCGGCGCGGTGCGGCGCAATCCGATCTCCCGCGCCAACCTGCGGCGTCTCGGCCGACCCTACGCCTGGGTGGTGGCCCTGGGCGCGGTGGTCGCGCTGGCCCGCTTCAGCGAGGCCTTCCTGGTCCTGCGCGCCCAGCAGGCAGGTATCCCGTTGGCGCTGGTGCCGCTGGTGATGGTGGCAATGAACGGGCTCTATGCCCTCACGGCCTTCCCCTTCGGCGCCCTCTCCGACCAGATGCCCCACCGCCACCTGCTGGCCTGGGGACTGGCGGTCCTGATCGCCGCCGACGCGGTTCTGGCGAGCAGCGCCCACTGGGGCGCCCTGCTCGCCGGGGTGGCCCTGTGGGGCATCCACATGGGCATGACCCAGGGCCTGCTGGCGCGGATGGTGGCCGATGCCGCCCCCGAGGACCTGCGCGGCACCGCCTTCGGATGCTTCAACCTGGTGAGCGGCGTCGCCCTCCTGTGCGCGAGCCTGCTGGCCGGACTGCTGTGGGATCAACTGGGAGCGGAAGCCACCTTCGCCGCGGGCGCCTTCTTCAGCGCCCTGGCGCTGGCCGCGCTGATCGTTCGCTCGAAGTCGCCGCGCGACGGCGCCTGATCGCCGGCTGCATGGTCCATCGTGCAGCCGGCGAGTGGAGGCGGCCGCACAGTAGTGCGCCGTCACCGCCCGGCCAGCCTTCATGCCACACTGGACGCGGGCCATCTGCGCCCTTATTCGGGAGCGCGCAATGAACGACCTCGGCAATCCCCCGATCAGCCGCCTGTTGCGCGCGGTCACCTGGCTGGAGGTGGCCATCCTCGCCTGGGCCGGCGCCGGCCTGATGCTGCATCCCCCGCTCGTGACCGGGGTGTGGCCCTGGGCGCTGGCGCCGTTCAACCAGCGCTACCTGGGCGCCCTCTACGCCGCCGCCCTGATCGCAGCCTGGCTGCAGGCGCGGGCGGGCCGCTGGTCCCCCGGGCGCCTGGTCACCACGATGATCTTCGTGTTCACGCTGGTGGTCACGATCTACTCCTTCGTCCACATCGAGCGCTTCGACTTCGCGCGGGTCGAGGCGTGGATCTGGTTCGGTCTGTACATCGGGGTGTGCCTCAATGCCGGCTGCCACCTGTGGCGCTACCGGTCGATCCGGCTGGCTGACCGTGCGCCGGCTTCACGCGGCCTGCGATCCTGGCTGCTGCCGCTGGTCGTTGGGCTGGGCGGCTATGGTCTTGCGCTGCTGGCCGTGCCGGATCTGGCGTCCCGGTTCTGGCCCTGGAAGCTGGATGCCTTCCATGCCCAGCTCTACAGCGTCACCTTCCTGACGCCGGCTGCGGGCGCGGCCCTGGTCCTTGCAGGCGCCACCCGGACAGAGCGGCGGGCGCTGGGCCTGACCCTGGCGGGCTGGGGCGCACTGCCGCTGGCGGGCTTGCTGTGGGTGGACCTGAGCGTGCACCGGGTGGACTGGTGCAGCCCCGGCCCGTGGCTATGGGGGCTGCTGTTCCTGCTCATGACGCTCGCCGGCATCGCCCTGGCAAAGGGCGGCGCACACGCGCCGGCCACGGGGGCTGCAGGGGCGGGTGCCTGAGGCGATCCAGGCCGCTTCCCGAAAGGGTCAGGCGCCCCGCGTTCTTGGATGGCATTCCACGGGGCCAGATCCAATCGGCCCGCGTCTGCCACTGTAATTCAAGCGCCTTCTGGATCCCGCCGCAGCACGATGTGCATGGCCTTCTCCGACGGGACCGATTCCACACACGTGTAGCCAAGGGCCTTGAGGTCCAGCCCTTCGAACAAGGGCTCGCCGCCGCCGAGCACCACCGGCGAGATCGCAATGTGCAGCTCGTCGATCAGCCCTTCGCGCAGATACTGCCGGATCGTGCGGGCGCCACCGCCGATCCGCACGTCACGCTCGCCCGCCGCCTCGCGGGCGCGCGCCAGCGCCTCGTGAATGCCGCCCGTGACGAAATGGAAGGTGGTGTCGCCCGCCATCTCGAGGGCGGGACGTGCATGGTGCGTGAGCACGAAGACCGGGAAGTGATACGGCGGATTGTCGCCCCACCAGCCCCGCCAGGAGAGGTCCGGCCACGGACCGCGAATCGGCCCGAACATGTTCCGACCGAGAATCCACGCCCCCACGTTGCGGAAACCGCGTGCCGCGAAGTCGTCGTCCACGCCGGTCGTCCCCCCGTCCTTGCCGAACAGGGTGTGCTGGAAGGTTCGGGTGGGAATCAGCCACTGGTGCAGGTCGTGGGCGCCGACGCCGAGCGGATGATCCAGATCCTGGTCGGGACCCGCCCCGTAGCCATCAAGGGAAATGGTGTAGCTCTCGACGCGAACGCGTGTCATGGGGTACCTCCCGGGAAAAACCGCTGGTGACCTGCCGGTGCGCCGCGCCGCGTGCCGGGCGCATCGCCGGATCGATTGACTGCGCATGATGCAACGATTTCACAGGCGGACGTAGCGGACGGGCCCCGGAACGGCGCGTCGGCGGCCTTCCACCGACCCGCCGGACGGGATCACCGCCCATTATTTCCGCGCCCTGGGGCGGGCTCCGATCAAGCCGCACCGCAAGACGCAGCGCCGCGCTCGCCAACGGTCACCGCAAGCTGCATGATGCGTGGCGAGTCAACAACCGACCCGGTCCCGCCCATGCCCGCATCGTCCCCACCCCGCGCGATCGCGCTCTATCTCGCGGTGGTGCAGTTTCTGTTCGCGCTGGGCTGGACGGTGTATGCGACCTACCTGCCGGAGCTGCTGCAGCGGGCCGGGGTGGAGCGGGCCTGGACGCCCTGGATTCTGGCCCTCGACCAGGCAGTGTTTGCGCTGGCCGATCTGGCCATGGGGGTGGCCATGGACCGGGCGCGGGCCAGCCTGCGGCGGGTCGGGCCCTGGCTGATCGGCCTCGTGGTGCTGTCCTCGCTGGCCATGATCGCCATGCCGCGCGCGAGCGCGCTGGGCGGCGGCCCCTTCCTCGCCCTCACCGTGGTCTGGGTGGCCAGTTCGGCAGCCCTGCGGGTGCCTCCCTTCGCCCTGATGGGGCGCTACGCGGCCCAGTCCAGCGTGCCCTGGCTGGCCGGGCTGATGCTGCTGGGGATGGCGCTGGCCGCCGCACTCGCCCCCTTCCTCGGCCTGCTGCTGAAGCAGGTCGACCCGGCCCTGCCCTTTGCCCTCGCCAGCGTCGCCATCGTGGCCAGCAGCCTGGGCCTGGTCAGCGCGGAGCGCAGCCTCGCCGCGAACGCCACGGGCAGCACGGAAACGGGTACGCCGCTGCCCTTGGCATCCCGGGGCGCCCTCCTCCTGATCGGCGCGCTGCTGCTTGCCCTCCTGGGTTACCAGGTGCAGGTCGGCCTGAACGCAGGTGAACAGATCCGCCGCGTCGCCGACCCCGCGCTGCTGCCCTGGCTGTTGCCGGTGTTCTGGGCCGGCTTCGCCTTCGGCCTGATCCCTGCCGACCACCTGGGGAAGCGACTCGGCAGCGCCCGTGCCTTCGCCGCGGGCTGCGTGGGTGGTGCGCTGGCCCTCGGATTCGCGTCGAGTGCGGGTTCGGTCGCGCTCCTCGCCCCCCTGCACGGCCTCGCCGGTGCGGCATGGGCGGTCGCCCTTGCCAACGCCTTCGGCCTGGCTACCCGGAGCGGCCGCGCTGGCGCCGAAGGCCGCTACACGGGCATCCTCTTCGCGTTATTCGCGCTGGGATCGCTGGTACGCATCGCCCTCTCGCTGGCGGGGGTCCCGCAGGCGCTGCAGGGCGGCACGGACTGGCTCGCGATCGCCGCCTGGGCCGGGGCTGCGCTGCTGTTGCTGCAGATGGAGCGCGGCCGCCGGACCGCCTGAGTTCGGCTGTCAGTGCGTCCGCTCACGCCACCTGAGCCGGCCACACAAACTGCATCAGTAGGACATAAACGATGCCCAGGCCATACAGCGTGCCGAAAATGCGCTGATTGTGGCGCGCCAGCCAGTTGGGCAGGTAGATGTCGAAATTGTCCTCGCGTGCCTCGGTGTACTTCGCCGCCACATCGGTCAGCGGACAGCGCACGCGGTTGGCGAGCAACACCACCACCTCGAGCATCACGAAGCCGATGAGCGCCCACGCCAGGGTGAATGCCGAGCGATGAGCGCAGATCGGAATGGCGACGATGGCCGCGGCAAAAACCGCCCACACGAGGGTGTGGACTAGTTTGATGGCGGTCAGCCTGGACGTGTTGGTGGCCATGTCGGCATGGGCTGATTGAGGCCATACCCCTCGGGCCTTCGCAATGGGGCGCCACGACCCAGGGCAGGCTTTCGCGGACCGCGCGCCCCCGACACCGCTTCACAGGCGCGGGCGCGGGCTACCCCGAAGCTATGCTCGATCACTGGCAAACCGCAGGCGATTTCTGTCGGGATCGGTGAGGGCGAATTCACAGCTACCCCACGGTGTGTCCCACGGTGGGTTTGTGGCCGCGACACCGTGCTGCTCGAACTCGGCATGGCAGGCTCGCGCATCGGGCACGATGGAGTAGACGGCGCCGCCCACCTGGCAATCACCCGCGTATTGGGTCAGACAGAGGCTCTGCCCCACACGCGTGGCCTGCATGAAGAGGGGAAAGCCCGGTTCGAGCTGGTGCGTCCCATCCACGGCAAAGCCCAGCCCGTCCACATAGAAGGCGAGGCTGCGCTCGGCGTCGGTGATCCGGAGTTGCGGTATGACGGTCTGGGTCAATGGGCGCTCCTGCAAGAATTCGGTGGATGGATGCATGCACCCTGCCCGGCGGGTGGTGCCGGGCGCGTGAGGCCGCAGGCCAACCATCAGTCACAGCGACAGCTTCAGCTTGCGGCCGCCGCTGATGGCAAAACCCTCCCGCTCGTAGAAGGCCAGGGTCCGTTCGAACGCCGGCAGCGGCGGCGTGGTGACCTCCAGCCGGGTCCAGCCGCGGGAGGCACCGAATGACCTGGCTTCCGTCACGAGTCTCAGCCCGAGGCCTGCGGCCCGGCATTCGGGTCGGACATAGAGTTCGGGAATCGTGCCGAAGGCCCCCTCGGCATAGAGGGCGTAGCTTTCGTACAGGGCAATGAAACCAACCGGGCGCCTGCCCTCGTCCCGCCCCACGAAGACGAAGTACTTCTCCCGCTCGAGAAAGTCGGCGAGCCGGGATTCCGTCTCTGCCAGATCGAAGTTGAATGCGCGAATGCCGATCGCAGCCATGATCTCGGCCAGCAGCTCGCCGACCATGAGCGCCACCGCCGGCACGTCAGCCGCACTTGCGCGTTCGATGAGGTAGGTCGCGTTCATGAGAGGAGGTCCGTGGCCATGTAGACGGTGGCACCGCATGCGTTTTCGGCACGCGGTGGCTTCCCGGGCAGCGGTCGCGCCCGCTCGCAGGCAAGCCGCTCTGCCAGCGCCCGCGCTCGGATCCGAAGTCCTGCGCGAACGCACCGCGGCGGCCAACATCCGCGGACGGTAGACCAAGCCGCGCGGGAAGTCCATGGACATACCGCGTCCCGCGCACGGGCAGCCGGGACCGCCCCGCGCGTGCCGAGAACGGAGCGCCTTCCGCCGTTCTGCGCGGCACCGCCGACCCGTAGAAGCGGCGCCGCCGGGCACCCCATCGCGCCGGTCTCGGGCCGCTTCCCACAGTGCGCCATGGGAACACATCGGTGGGCGGGGCAATCCCGTCGACAGCCTCCGTCCCGCCGGCCGATGGCGACCACGCCGCCGGGCACGCAGGCAGCGAAAGGGGAATGAAAGCGACTTGCCCTGAAATGCGCGTCAGCCGGGCGCCGCCAGTCTCCCGGCGAGATTCCATACAGAACCAGAAGAGGAGATATCCATGCATTCGAGAACCGCCCTTGCCGCCGGAGCCGCGCTGCTCACCGCCCTGCCCGCCTTCGCCCAGAGCAATGTCACGATCTACGGCCTGATCGACATCAACCTGGTCCGCGAGTGGTCCGACAACGCCACCTTCCAGGGCGTGGGGCACAGCGAACTCAACGGCTCGCGCTGGGGCTTGAAGGGCAGCGAGGACCTCGGCAACGGCAACAGCGCGCTGTTCGTCCTCGAATCGGGCTACAGCCCGGCCGACGGCAGCCAGCAGCAAGGGGGCCGGCTGTTCGGGCGCCAGTCCTTCGTGGGGCTCGAAGGGGGCTGGGGGCGCCTCACCCTGGGTCGCCAGTATTCGCCGGCCTTCAGCGCCATCGACGCCTTCGACGCCACCGGCAGTTCCGCCCACGCCGTCGGCCTGCTGTCGCGCAAGGCCGGCTCGGTCAAGCCGGCCTACGAGACGCGCTTCGACAACATGATCAAGTACCGCACGCCCGGCCTGGCCGGCATCAAGGTGGACCTGGCCTACTGGTTCGGCCAGAAGAACACCTCCAGCGATGCCACCGAACGGCGCGAAGGCGACGGTGGCGCCATCGCCGCCTACTACGAGAGCGGGCCGATCGGTGCCTCGCTGGTGCACCAGCAGGTCTGGCGCGACAGCACCGGCGGCAAGGTGCGGACCGACGGCTTCGGCTTCTCGTACGACTTCGGCCTCGTCAAGGCCTACCTGGCCTACACCCAGGACAAGGAAAGCGGCACCCAGGGCGACGGCAAGGCCCGCACCTACGACATCAGCGCCGAGATCAAGGCCGGCCCCTCGGGGACCGTGGCGGTGGCCTACGCCAATCGCGACGAGGACGAAGGCGACGTGGGCGAGGACGCCTACGGCTGGTCCCTCTACTACCTGCACGCCCTGTCCAAGCGCACCACCGGCTATGCGGGCTACTCGAAGCTGATCAACAAGGGCAACGCCAACTACGGCATGGAGTTCCTGACGCCGCCGGCAGGCGAGGACCCCCAGGCGCTGCTGCTGGGCATCCGCCACAAGTTCTAAGCCTCCCTCCCCTTGGCCGCCGCATCGCGAGCCGAGCTTGGCCCCGCGCCACGGACATGACCGTGGCACGGGGCCTTCTTTTTCGGGTCAGGTACCGGCAGCCGGGCAGCACCCCGGCGATGCCGTGGAAACCCCGGTCTCCGGCCGGCGGCATCCAGCGGACGTCGCCGCTCCGCCCCCATTGCCGGCCCGTGGACTAGAATCCGAATCCTGAAAGGGTTGGCCCATCGGCGTGCCCCCAGTGCGCGGGGCGGCACCCTGCCCTTTGGTATCAAGGCGAGGACGACGTGGCAAGGGCGCATTTCGAACTCCGTTCGTACAACGCGGAAGATCGCAGCCACGCGCACACCTTTCATCAGCTCGTCCTGCCGCTCGCGGGCACCCTGGAAATGGAAGTGTCCTCGCACGCGGGACGGGTCGATGCCAGCCAGGGGGTGATCGTGGTGGCCGGCGAGCGCCATGGATTCCGTGCCGTCGGCGAGAACCGCTTCCTGGTCATCGACCTGCCGGAGGTCCTCGACGCCCTGCCCCCGGACGCCGACGCCGTGTGGGATAGAGCCGTCGGCGCCCCCTATTTTCCGATCGACCCGGACCTCGAGCATCTGATCCGCTACCTGCGCGCGGAGATGGCGCGCACGAGGCCCGGCGAGGCCCTCGCCCACCACTGGATCCATCTCTTCCTGCTGAGCCTGGCGGAACGGCTCGACCGGAAGCACGCACGGATTCCGGCACGCATCCGGCAGGCCCTGAACGTCATCCACGCCCACTACGCCGCGCCGTTGACGGCCGCCGATGTCGCGGCCGCGGTCAATCTCAGCCCGGGCCATCTTCGGGAAGTGTTTCGCGCCTGCATGGGCCAGACCCTGCACGACTACCTCAGCGACTACCGCCTCGACCAGGCCATGCAGCTCCTGGCCAGTCCGGAGCCCGGCATCGCCGAGATCGCCCAGCGCTGCGGCTTTTCCGACCAGAGCGCCCTGACCCGAAGCCTCAAGCGCCGACGCGGCATCACGCCCGGCGACTATCGCAACGCGGTTTGCCCCAGGTGGACTCCGTCGGGTCCTTGAAAACCCGTGCTTCGGTTCGGATGGCGGCATTTCCAGCCCTTGGCCGCTGGGCGTGCGCGCCGTGGCCGCAAACGCCCGTTCGCTGGCGGGGACGACGGATCGCTTTGGCGCGTGTAGGCATTCCGCTTGGCGCGAGCCGATAAAAAGCGGCAAACAGGCCGTCTGGCGTGCCGACGCGGCCCGACCCACAGGTGGTCGTTCACGGCCCCGGCTTCGGCCGAGGTCGCGCGACCATCCGCATTCGTCCGCTCACGGGACTGTGAACGACCACCTGCGTCACGCGTACCCGACATGGCCCGGCGCGCGCTCTACAACTATGCTGTGACAAGGCGATCACGCAAATATGAACGTTTAATGGCAATTGTTACCGCTTCCCAGCTCCGTCGCGTCTACCGGGTCGATCCACGTGTTCGGTTGTGGTGGCGGACGCTCTGCGCGTTCGCGGTACTGAACGTCGCCTTGTGGGCGGCTGTGCAGTACTTCCATCGGGTCGAAAGCCCATACGGCCAGTGGCATCTCTACCTGTCCGGCGTCTACGTGGCGGTATGCGCGTATCGCTCGGTCCTTCCACGCATCGACCTGGAACGCCTGGTGGTGGTCGACTCGCGCTTGTCGAGCATCTTCCTCGGGCGCCTTGCGGCGACCGTCGCCGAGATCTGCTTCGGTATCCAACTGGGTCTGCTGGTGCACCAACTGGGCTCCCAGGCCCAGCTGTCGTGGGTGACATCGCTGGCCTGGACGGTGCCGGTTTTCATGACCGTCGCGCAAGCCTTCTGCTGGCACAGCATCTTGACCCTGAGACACATCACCCAGGCAGTCGAGTCCCTGCTCTGGGCAGCAGGATTCGCCTGGATGGCGATGCTGCTCGGATTCGTCGCCGCTGCCGGCACCGGTTCGACGCGGCTGCTTGCGGTTTGCGCCATTGCCGTGGCGGTGGTCTTCGTCTTCTATGTCCTGCGGGTGGATGTGCCGATGTATCTGCGACGCCACCGCGCCGTCGGTGCCAACTCGGCCCTTGGCCTCGCACACGGCGTGGTCGACGCCTGCGTGCGGCGTCGGCCCGACGGTGACTGGGCGGCGTGGAAGGCGGATGCCTGCTGGCTGACACCCTACTTCAGCGCGGGTGTCTGGTTGAGCATCGCGATGGTGTTGATCCCCTGAGCGCTGAATTTTGGCGACCATTTCCTGACCCGGTTACAGAAATGCGGCCGCACGTAAATGTGGTGCCATTCGCAGGACCAGAAGCCTGTGCGGCTGCCGAAACTCCTCTGACCGACCGCTACGATCAAGGCAATCAGGGGTCCAATCGGAAAGATGTCCAGACTGATGACCCCTCGCCATGGGCAGCCCGCCTAGACTTTGAACCCCAGGTTTGAACAGGCCTTGGTCATCCGTGGCACGATGGCGACCCATCGATTCGGAGGCAGCATTCACTTACGTGAACGGCTGACGTAAAAGTGCGCGGTGAAGCGGGCCAACCCCCGAAATTGATGCCCGCCGACGCTTTCGCCAGGCCGACCCCACTCGAATGGATATTGGACGGTGACCGTGTCGGAAAGGAATCTTTTCCAGCTGCCCTCAGGACGTCTGCAAACACCGAACAATTTGACCGTCCACGGGTACGCTCACACCCTCGTCCGACACTGCCGGGCCTTGGAACTTCACAACGAATGCGTTGAAATACCCGTCATGTCTGCAGTTGGGTATGGCCAGGTGAAGGTCTTGTTGTCGAGCCACGCCGTGAGGTCAATGCCCCGTCTGGTCACATCGCTGTCTGGCGCAATAAAGAATCGGCGGAGCAAAACGATTGTCCCTCGAACGTCTTTTGAAAGCGACGGAATGGTATTGCCGAGAGACCACAAATCCGGCGCCTTCTGGACGTATCCATCAAATACCTCCTCGAACGTCTTCTCATTAGAAGCCGCATCGTGTTCTTCTTTGATCGACATGATGATGCATTCCCGATCATTCGCTTTCAGGAAGTCTTGACAGGTCTGCCACACGTCATCGAAAGTCAGGTCAAGATATTCCACGCCGTGATGGATCTCAAACTTGTCACGAAAGTGGCGACACCGGATGTCAATGAATCGGATGCCCGCCTCCAACTGCTGCTTCAACGTCAGGTTATGACATTTGCTGATGGCGGATACCGACGATTTGTATGCGCAGGAATCATGTGTTCCGGGGATGGTTATCTGAGAGAGCTTCTTTTCGTCGGAAATGCCACCCATCCACTCCTTGGCCGAAAGTGGTGAGGCCGAGTTGTAATTGAAAATGATGTCAATCAGATCGGTGCGCTGATTGTCATCTGGAAAATCCATGATGATCGTGCCCAATCTGTTGGTTTTATTCACCGCCAGAGACCCGATATGGGTTCTGACCTGCCCATTGATTCTGGCCGCCACCGCATTGGGATAGGCGCCAGTCGACGCCCCGCTGGTGAAATTCAGGAACCATGTTTCGGACGCGTCTTTTTTTGCCTTGTCCATCAGACTCTTGATGGCAGAATACTTCTTCTCGATTTGAGCATTCAGGACGGAGCTAACGGCGTACTCATCCTGAATTTCAAATGTCAATCCCGGCGGCGAAGTTGGAACTGCCACACCCACGCGATACAGGGCATTCCATCCTGGCCCGCCCTGGAAATAGACATAACCCCGGTCGGCAACCAAATTTCCGCAGTTGGCATCAAGCCGTGTCGCTGGCACGCTGCCATCGCAGATCACGCGATAAAGACCCTTGTTTGAGGCCTGAAAGTAAACGTAGCCGTCACCAAAGACGGTCAGGTAGCCTGCATTCTCGTCCAGTCGCTTCGCCGATTCATGGCCGTCGCAAGGGACACGGTAGAGTCCCTTGCTCCCGGCCTGAAAGTAGACGTAGCCGTCGCCGGGGACGACAAGATGCTCGCAATGAGGATCGAGTTGCTGCGCTATCTCGCCGCCGTCACATCGCACACGGTAAAGACCATGGCTGCCCGCCTGAAAGTAGACATATCCATCGCCGGGGACGACAAGATGGCCGCAATTCGGGTCCAGTTGCTGCGCCTTGGCGCTACCGTCACAGGGCACACGGAATAGACCGTGGTTCCCCGCCTGGAAGTAGACGTTTCCATCCCGGACAGCAAGGTTTTCCCCGCAACGCGAATCCAGTTGCTGAGCTTTCGCGCTACCGTCGCAGGGCACGCGGTAGAGACCCTCGCCTCCTGCCTGAAAGTAGACGAATCGACCCGAAACGACACAAGTTCCGGCGGTGGCATGCAGATTGATCGCCTTGGCGCTGCCATCGCAGGGCACACGGTAAAGACCGTGGCTGCCCGCCTCAAAGTAAACGTACCCATCGCCAGGGACCACAAGACGGCCGCAATTCGGGTCCAATTGCTGCGCGTCGGCGCTGCCATCGCACGGCACGCGGTAGAGACCCTTGCCGCCTGCCTGAAAGTAGACGTAGCCGTCCAGGACGGCAAGATTTGCGCCGCAGTTAGGGTCCAGTAGTTTAGCCATGCATATTCCTTCGGATGGTGAGAAGCGATCAGCACAATTTCGGCGACAACAGCAAACACCCTACAAAGTGCCCATTCCGGCGCCAATGATTAGACGGAGTCTAGGCAATGAAAACTGCAAAATCCAAGGGAACACTGGCCGGCGCGGGCGAGTGACAATGAAGCCATCAGGGGCATACGGCCGACATTGCCGTTGGACGACCGATTGGTCGAACACCATCGGAACGCCGCATGGCCGGCTCTGCAAATGCACGCTTTGACTACTTGATATTCTTGCCTCTTAAGACATGCCCATGCGCAGGGCAGCGTTCATCGTCATTTTGAGTGGCACCTGATCACACGCTGCAGCAGTAGCTCCGCAGGTTGTGATCAGCGGCTTGTGGACGAACGAGTCCACACGCAGACTTTACCCGCATGGGGTGGAAAGGCGCAGCGTCATTCGCCGGGCTTGCATGCGTGTTGCTCCCCGATGGGCGGATGACGCCTCAGGCTCTTCCGCCCTCCTCACCGCGGACAGTCAACGCCCCCCCGGATGGCTGCACCTGGGTCAAAGACTCCTGCGGATCGGACAATATTTCCCGCCAGGAGAACCATAGGCTGACCTTCATCCAGCCGCTCGCGAGTTCGCCCCATGTCCGCCATTCCTGATCCTTCCCGCCGCCTTCGCGCCACCCTGGTCGGGGGTATCGCGATCCTGCTGTGGAGCCTGCTGGCCCTCTTTACCACCGGGGCCAGGGAGATTCCGCCGTTCCAGCTGCTGGCCATGAGCTTCGGCGTGGCCTTCGTGCTCAGCGGCGGCGTGCTGGCGCTGCGCGGGCGTGCCGCCCTGCGCCGGATGCGACAGCCGCTGGGCGTCTGGCTCCTTGGCGTGGGCGGGCTGTTCGGGTACCACTGCTTCTATTTCGTGGCGCTGAGACATGCACCGGCCGTCGATGCGAGCCTGATTGCCTACCTGTGGCCCTTGCTGGTCGTGCTCTTCTCGTCCCTGCTCCCCGGCGAGCGGCTGCGCTGGTTCCATGTGGCCGGCGGGGCGATGGGCCTGGCGGGCGCCGTGGTCCTGATCACCCAGGGGGGCGCCGTCGCGCTTGAGTCGCGCTATCTGGTGGGCTATCTGGCGGCCCTGGCCTGTGCCCTGACCTGGTCCGGCTACTCGGTCCTGAACCGGCGCTTCGGCCAGGTGCCGACCGACGTGGTCGGCGGCTTCTGCGGGGTCGTGGCGGCCCTGGGTCTGCTCTGCCACCTGCTGCTGGAGCCCACGGTCGTGCCCTCCACCGGGCAGCTTCTGGCGATCGTCGGGCTCGGCATCGGACCGGTCGGCGCCGCCTTCTTCGTCTGGGACTACGGGACCAAGAAGGGCAACCTCCAGGCCCTGGGGGCGATGTCCTATGCCGCCCCCTTGCTCTCCACGATGCTGCTGATCGCCGCGGGGCAGGCCGAAGCCACCTGGGCCGTGGGCGTGGCCTGTGCCCTCATCGTTGGCGGTGCCGTGGTCGCCTCGCGCGATTTTCTAGGTTGGCGCCTTCCGTGAACCAACCATGCCGCTGTGGACGACACCGCGCCCGGACGCAGTCGAACGACATGAGCATCGGTCTGGCGTATGCCGGTCCGCCGGCGGACGGTCCGGGCCAGGATGCACGCGCGCCGCGGTCGGTCCGGACGCCGCTGCAGCAGGCCAGTCGCAGCCTAGAGCGCAACCAGATCCCTGCGATGGCGGCCCACGGCGTCGAGATACGTCGCCAGGTGGGCCGACAGTTCGTACGCGTCATCTTCGGCACCGTGGATGAAGCTCGACTTGCGCCTCCGCAGGAAGGGCAGGCCCATCAGGTACAGCCCGGGCAGCGTCGCAACGCCGCCGGCATGGGCCATCCGGCCCTTGCGATCGAAGGCCGGCAGATGCAGCCAGGCATGGTCCGGCCGGAATCCGGTGGCCCAGATCACGGTGCGGATGCCCTCGCGCCGCAGATCCAGGCCAAGCACGGGCTTTTCCGGCACCCGGGTGGCGGCAAAGCGCACGCCCGGTGGCAGGGCCGCATCCCTGCCGGTCGCCTGCAGCCAGTCGTCGATCGACCCCAGCAGGCGACCCATCTTCAGGTCGGCAAGCGCACAGACGTTGCGCAGCGATCCGGACAACTGCACTTTTCCGTCCCGTACGCCGGCGACGCGCCCCACCAGGCGTGCACCGCCGCCACTGAGCGCATTGAGATCCATGATCTGCCGCTCGCGCGAACCGACCAGTTGCGGCGAAGCCACGCCACGCGCTCGTGCCAGGTCGTCCTGGGCGTCGAAGCGCTGGTCGAGGAGCCCGGTCTCGTGCATCCACCACTGGATGTCGCGCCCACGATAGGTCCGCGGCATGCGGACGTGCTCGCCGACCGCGATCGTCACGCTGCGCCCGGCACGCTGAAGCTCGTCGGCCAGTTGCAAACCGGTCGCCGAGGCGCCGACCACCAGCACTCCGCCCGCCTCGACCTGCCCGGGATTGCGGTAGTCGTAGGGTGTCAGTTGCGCCACATCGGGCGGCAAGTCGGCGGCGAGGCGAGGTACGCACGCCTTCGCGAACGCGCCGCTCGCAATTACCAGTGCGCGGCAGCGCCAGCGGCCGCGGTCGGTATCCACGTGGTAGCCGGACTCGTCCTGACGCACCGACAGCACCGTCGTGCCCGTGCGCACCGGGGCCGAGGACGCCCGCGCGTAGCGCTCGATGAAGTCCGCAACGGCATGGCGCCCCATGAATCCGTCCGGATCATCGCCGTCGTAGGCCATGCCGGGCAGCCGAGTGAGCCAGTTCGGTGTCAGCAGGCGGAGAGAATCCCAGCGCTGGTGACGCCATGCGTGGGCGATCTCACCGCGCTCCAGCACCACATGCTCGATCCCGCGACGGGCCAGGCAGTGGCTCATGGCGAGGCCGCTGTGGCCGGCACCGACGATGAGCACATCGACGGTGCCGGCCCCCGGCGAGGCGCGGTTGGACACCCCGTTCATGACACCACGACCGAGACATCGGTCGGATTGGTGATGATGTCGAAGACCGCCGAGCGCTTCTGCGACTGGGCCACCAGCGCCTCGATCTCTTCGCGCGTGGCGTCGGCGTCGATCGCGTAGGTCACCTTCACGCCGTCGAAGCCATTGCGGACCTCGCCGTCGATGCCCAGGATGCCCTGCAGGTCCATGCCCGCCTCCAGCGTAGCCTTCACCGAGCGCAGCTGGATGTTGCGGTTCTGGGCGACGGTGGCGATGCCTGCGGTCAGGCAGCCGGCGAGCCCGGCCAGTACGATCTCGACCGGGGTCGCGCCGTGGTCCTCGGATGCGAAGAGCTCCGGGTGGTCGCTGTCGATCCGGTGCATCGTGTTGTGCTGCTGCTCCTCGCCGAGGCCGAAGAAGCTGTCGATGGTGGACCGGGCATGCGTGCCCTTGACCCATTCGCAGGTGGCGCGCCAGTTGAAGCGGGCTGCCTCGGGCATCTGGGTAAGGGCCTCGCGGGCGCCGAGCAGGGCTTCCACGTTCACACCGTTGTCGACACGGGTTGCCTGGGCGTTCATCCGAGCGTTCATGTTCCATCTCCTGAAAGTCTGTCTGTAGGGATGCCCGATCACTGAGCGGGCAGGACGAACTTTCGGCCCGGGTCGTTGGAACCAGCGTTAAAGACTCCGTGGAATTTTCAGGGGGCTGCGCGGGGCCTCGTGGAAGCGCGCTTCGGGCCGTCGGCCCGGGATAGCCGCTTCCGGGTCGATCAGGCCGCCGGCGCGACGACGGAAAAGGCCCACACGTCGTCCATGGGCATGTCGGCACTGCGCTGTGCCTCTCGCACGGATTCCGCATCCGGCGCGTGGTACAGGCAGACCATCCGCTTGCGGTCGCGGGAAAAGTAGGTGCGAACGAATGTCACCTGCCGGGCGTCGAGGCACCAGGCACCGGAATCCTCGCGCGCCTGGATTTCCGCAATGGCGACGGGCTGCTCGAACGAACGACGCACCAATACATTGGCCCTGTCCATCAGTGGAACAGAGACCCGCGGCGCCTCGTGGATCGATCCGGCCCACAGCCGGCGGATGTCCGCGCCGCCCATGCGCAGGGCGATCCGCACGGACTCCGCATCGGCAGCCTGGAAACTGCAGATCATCTTGCGTCCGTCGAGCGACAGCAGGCTGCATCTCCACCCGACCCGATGCAGGCTCAGGCAGCCCAAATCGGCACCCGATCTCACCTCGGCTGCGCTGATCGGCGTGTCGAAATCCCGCTCCAGGACCATTTCAACCATGTTGTGGGTGCTCCAATCCGATTACGCGGGCTGCAATGTCGTCGGCCCAGGTCGCCACGCCTCTGGCCTGCAGGCGGGCGGCCGCCGCCACATGCGCGTCTGCCTTCGATAGATCGCCGTCGCTGCGACAGCATTGGGCCAGCACCGCGTGCGCGAGCAGCATTTCGGTCCCCCGTTCGAGCACCTCGGCGCATTCGAGCGCCTCCCGGGCCCGATCCGCACCGCGATCATGTCGCCCGCGCTGGCAGTCGAACATGGCCGCCCGGGTCTGCGCATAGGCCAGGCGATGCTTGGCGTCCGCAATGCGCAGGTCAGCGAGCGCCGCGTCCAGGGCGCTTGCATCGTCATCCATGGCGAAGCTGCACAATCCGCGCAGCACCTGAGCAAAGGGGCCTTCGCTGCCATCGCGCAGCTTGTTCCCCAGCGTGACGAGATCCTCGCAGCGGCGCAGGGCATCGTCGAAGCGTCCGCGCTGGATATCGATCATGGCGAGATACTCGTCGGCCTGATACTCGCTGACCCGGTCGCCCGCCCATTTGCACAGCGTGCGGGCGCGCTTCAAGAGCTCTTCCGCCTCGTCCAGGCGGTTCTCGTAGAAGCGCAGCATGCCGAGCGCCGCCGGGATCGCCTGATGGGCAAATTCGCCTCGCTGGGCGCGTGCCTGCGCCTCCATCGCCATCGCATCGGCCTGCGACAGGTCGCGTTCGAGGAGCACCAGGCACTTCGCGGTTTCGGCGAGGCCGATGATCTGTTCCCGGCTGCCGCCACTGCGGGCGACCCGCTCGGACTGCAGCGATTGTTCCCGCGCACCGGTCCATTGCCCATGCTGCCAGCGCACGTAGGCGGCCATGTGGTAGGCCTGTCGTGCATGGGCCGGCGCGCCATGGTCGAGCGCCCGCTCGGCGAGGCGGGTGTAGCGATCGGCCTCATCCTGCCAGTCCTCCAGCGGGGCTGCCCACAGCAGGACATCGTGCAGTTCGACGGCCAGGCGCACCTGTTCGGCCGCCGGCAGGTCTTCGGCAAGCTGAAGGCCCTTGCGGGCCAGCGACTGGGCATCGTCGTTGGCGAAGAAGCGCAGGCACAGCTTGCCGGCCGACACCATGGCCCGTGCCGCGAGCGCCGCATCGCCGCTCAGCGTCGCATGGTGGGCCAGGTCCGCCGCGCGCGTGAGTTCCAGGCTCTCGTCCTGTTCCAGCCAGCTTGCAACCTTGCGGTGCATGATCTGGCGGCGCACCGGCGAGATCTCGGAGTAGATGGCACGCGCGATGAGGTCGTGCGCGAATCGCAGGCCCGCCTCGGCCGATACCAGGATCGCCTGGCTCTCCGCCTCCTCCAGCGCGCGGCTAACTACCCCGTCGTCGAGGCCGCTCATGCGCAGCAGGGCCGGCACCTGTACCACCGGCCCAAGCACGGCCGCCCAGCGCAACACCTCGGCCGCTTCCAGATCGAACCGCGCCAGGCGCTCGCGAACCAGTTCAGACAGTGACCCGCCCGCATCACCCCCGCCTTCGGCGCCAGCGCGCGCGAGCTCCAGCGCCAGCAGCGGATTGCCGCCACATTCTCGGCTCAGACGCGCGCCGTCGTCGCTGTCGGTGCGGGCGCGAATCAGGGTTTCGATCTCCCGGTCCGCCATCGGCCCCAGCCGCAGTTCGTGGAGCAGGCCATCGCGGCGCAGGCCCCGCAGCGCCTGCTGCAGGCTCACGTTGTCGCGCAGTTCGGACTCTCGGGCTGCCAGCACGGCAAGCACCGGAAGCTGCCGGTTCAGGCGCAGCACATGATGGAGCGCAGCAATGCTCGATTCGTCGGCCCAATGGACGTCGTCGAAGAGCAGCGCCAGCGGTTGCCGCTCCGCCTCGCGGGTGATCCGGTCAGACAGCCGCGCCAGCAGGGTGTCGCGACTCTGGGCGATCTCCTCGCCAAAGAGCTGCCCCACGGCCTCCGGCAGTGCCCTGCGCAACGCGTCCATCCAGAGCGCGAAGGGCCGGATCTGATCCATCTCGAAGGCGCTGGCGCGCAACACCAGGGCACCCTCATCGCGGACCCTGTGCATGCTGCCGAGCAGGGTCGACTTTCCGAGGCCGGGCTCGCCGCGCAGCAGAATGGCTCCAGCCCGACCGGCCCGGGCCGCATGCCAGGCGGCTGCGAGCACCTCCAGTTCGGCCTGCCGGCCGACGAGCTGGCGTTCAGCGGTCGACAGGCGACGCATCGGCACCGGACCGGGCGACGTGCGCGGAACGTCGGTCACGGCAGGCGCGCCCACAGCCCCCTGCCGCGCCTCGCGCAGGGCGCCCAGGCTCTGCACGCCGGCCTCCTTCAGCATCCGCAAGCCGAGTTCGACCTGGCGATCGGCCTCCTCGATGTGCTGGGCCGCCACCAGCAGGCGGATCAGCGTGGCGCGCGCGCCCTCGTCGTAGGGTGCGATGCAGACCAGGTCGCGCGCGTGTCTCAAGGCACGATCCGGCGCCGCCACGAGTCGACGCACCAGTTCGCGCAGCAGAGCGGTCTGCGCCCGGGTGGCGCTCTCGCGCTCTGCGATGTACCAGGCGTGGAAGACATGGAAGTCGGGAAATTCCAGGCCTTCGAGAAAGTTTCCCGAATACTCGGCCGCCGCCTGCTCAAGCACATCGGTCGTGACCTGGGCCAGGTCGCTGCCCGCCAGCGCCTGCAGGCCGAGCGCATCCACGGCAATGCCCCCGACATCGAATCCGACGTGCGTTCGGTCGGCGAGGATGCGTTCATGCTCGCCGTCCTCCAGCAGGCGCCGCAGCTTGCTCAGGCTCCAGCGCAGGGAGCCACGCGGATCGTCCGGCACCTCCCAAAGCAGCTCGCACAATTGCTCGCGCCGCAGGCGGCGGCCCTGCATGCACAGATAGGCGAGCAAGGCGCGCGTCTTCTTCGATGGCGGCAGCGCCTGCGCCTCGCCATCGCGGACTACGCCGAATTCCCCCAGGAATCTCAGTTCGAGCATCGCCATTGGATAGGAGCGCCCTCCACGCCTCCCCGAAATATAGGGGGTGCGGACAGGACTCTCAATCGGGAGCCTCACGCTCGAGAGACCGAACCCCTCCCAGCCGCGAAAACCACGCTCGTTTCAACGCTCGCTCCATCGGTGCGCAGCAAAGATGGGTTCCACGACAACACGTCGGACCGCCCCAGAGAGAAGGAGACCACCATGGCCAAATACGAGAACATCCTGCAAACGATCGGACGCACGCCCCTTGTTCGCCTGCAGAAGCTGGCGCCCGAAGGCGTGAAGCTCTACGTCAAGATCGAGTCGTTCAATCCGATGGGTTCGGTCAAGGACCGCATGGCCCTCGCCGTGATCGAGCGTGCGGAGCGCAACGGCGAGCTGAAACCCGGCCAGACCGTCATCGAGGCCACCAGCGGCAACACCGGCATCGGGCTCGCCATGGTCTGCGCCCAGCGCGGCTATCCGCTGGTGATCGTGATGGCCGAGAACTTCAGCGTCGAGCGGCGCAAGCTGCTGCGCTTCCTGGGCGCGAAGGTGGTCCTGATGCCGGCCGCCGAGAAGGGTACGGGCATGCTCGCCAAGGCCATCGAACTGGCCGAGGCGCACGGCTATTACCTGTGCCGCCAGTTCGAGAACGAGGCCAATCCGGATGCCCATTTCCGCACCACCGCCCAGGAACTGCTCGACGATTTCCGCGATTCGTCCCTCGACTACTTCGTCTCGGGCTTCGGCACCGGCGGGACCCTGCTGGGCGTTGCGCGCGGGCTCCGGGCAGCAGGTGCAGGCACCCGCATCGTCGCCGCCGAGCCTGACAATTCGCCGGTCCTCGCCAGCGGCATTGCGCAGCCACGCGACGCCATGGGCACGCCCAACGCCAGCCATCCCAGCTTCCGCCCCCACCTGATGCAGGGCTGGAGCCCGGACTTCGTATCGAGCCTGACCGAGTCGGCCGTCGCCGAAGGGCTGGTGGACGAGATCGTTGCGGTTGGAGGCGATGATGCCATCCGCCTGGCGCGCGAGCTCGCACGGCGGGAGGGTATCTTCGTCGGCACTTCCAGCGGCGCCACGCTGGCCGGCGCACTGACGATCGCGCGGCGCGCGCCCGCCGGCAGCACCATCGTCTGCATGCTGCCCGACACCGGCGAGCGCTACCTGTCCACGCCACTCTTCGAGGGGATCGGTGAGGAAATGGACGAGGACGAACTGGCACTTTCCCGCTCCACGACCGGCTGCCGCTTCGACGCGTCGCCGGCCTGCCCCATCAGGCCCAAGGCCGCACGCCCGGCAGCGCCGCTCGACCCCGCCGCGGAAGCCATGGTCAAGGGGCTGGTCGAGAACGAGCCGGTGATCCTCTTCGCGCTGGAGTGGTGCGAGTTCTGCTGGTCCGTGCGCAAGCTCTTCCAGCGCATGGGCATCGCCTATCGCAGCGTCGACCTGGATTCGGTCGCCTACCAGCCGCACGACCTCGGCGGAAAGATCCGCGCGGTGCTGGCGCGGCACACCGGCAGTCCGACCATTCCCCAGGTCTACGTCGGCGGCGTGCATGTCGGTGGCTGCACCGAGGTGTTCGATGCCGTGCGTGACGGCTCGCTGCAGCGGCACATGGTGGCCCAGGGCATCGACCACGAAGCGGACCCTGCCTTCGATCCCTACAGCCTCTTCCCCAAGTGGCTGCAACCCCGCGCAAGCGCCTGACCGGGAGACTCGCCGACATGAACACCCTGCATGTACCGATCCTCGACGTCTCCCGGCTCGATGATCCGGCCACCCTGCGTGCGCTGGACCAGGCCTGCCGCGACTGGGGCTTCTTCCAGGTGACCGCCCACGGGGTTGCGGATCCGGTGTGCGAAGACCTGCTCGCCGCTGCGCGCCGCTTTTTTGCGTTGCCCCGTCCGGAGAAGCGGCGCATCGCGCGCAGCGCGGACAACCCCTGGGGCTTCTTCGACCGGGAGCTGACCAAGAACACCCGCGACTGGAAGGAGATCTTCGACTTCGGTCCACCCGGCAGCGCGGCACAACGCCCCCAATGGCCCGTCGGCGTACCGGGCTTCGAGTCGGCAGTGCGCGCCTACTACGCCGCCTGCGCCGAGCTGGCCGAGCGCCTCGTCAACGCGATCGGTGTGAATCTGGGCATGCCCCCGGGCCACCTGTGCAAGGGCTTCGGCCCCCGGCAGACCAGCTTCGTGCGTCTCAACCACTATCCGCCCTGCCCCGCGCCAGCGCGACCCGAAGGCGCGCACACGCCCGATCAGGGCTGGCTCGGCGTGAATCACCACACCGACTCGGGTGCGCTCACGGTGCTGCTGCAGGACCAGCAGCCCGGCCTGCAGGTGTTCCACGAGGGGTGCTGGCATCTGGTCGAGCCCCTGGCCGGGGCCTTCGTCGTGAACATCGGCGACGTCGTCCAGGTGTGGTCGAACGACCGCTACCCGGCGGCGCTCCATCGCGTGCTCACGAACAGCGACCGTCGCCGGTTGAGTGCGCCCTTCTTCTACAACCCGGATTACGCCACCGACTACGGGCCATTGCCGACGACGATCGACGCCAGCCATCCGCCGCGCTACCGCCCGATCAACTGGGGCGAGTTCCGGGCCCGCCGCGCTGCCGGCGACTACGCAGACCTCGGCGCGGAAGTGCAGGTCGCCGACTACGCCGTCTAGGGGGATCCGACATGGCCTTCATCGACACCATGGCGCTCGAAAGCGCACCCGGCGACGTCCGTGACATGTACGCGCGCCAGCAGGCCTCCTGGGGTTACGTGCCCAACTATGCCAAGGCCTTCAGCCACCGGCCTGAAGTGCTGGCCCGCTGGGGACGCCTGCTCGCCGAGATCCGCCGCCCCATGGACGACCGGCGCTTCGAGCTGGTGACCTTCGCCGCGGCCCACGAACTGCGCAACAGCGCCTGCGCCCTCGCGCACGGCAGGGCACTCACCCGCTTCTTCGACCCGGACACGGTACTGGCCGTCGCCAAGGGTGCGAGCACGGATGAACTCACCGGCGCCGAACGCGCCATGATGGCGTTTTCCCGCAAGGTCGCGCGTGATGCAGCGAGCGTCACGCAGGCCGACATCGATACGCTGCGCGACGAAGGCCTCAGCGATGTCGACATCTTCGACATCGTCGCCACGGCGGCCGGCCGTGCCTTCTTCACCAAGATCCTCGACGCGCTCGGTGTGCTGGGCGATGCCCCCTTCGGGGTGATCGACCCCGCGCTGCGCGAGGTCCTGTTGGTCGGTCGGCCGCTGGATCGGGAACCCCCCGCCATGCTTTGCGCCCCGCCATGCCCGCCGTGAGTTACCCGCTTGAATTCGCATTCGACAATACTCGCGCTACCCGGGCACATACCCCCATCCTGCCCGGCATGCGCTTTTTTCCGGCGAAGACGCCGATCGAATGAATGATCCACGCAAAGATGAACATTGAGCCGAAGACGGAGGACGACTTACCGGCGCTCCTGAATATTTTCAACCTTTCGAGAGCGGCGAATGGAAGCTTTCCGGCGCCAGCCTATGGCATGCGCGAATTCCTGGCGGCGATCGATGGAGAAGATATTCTGGTTGCACGCATCGACAAGGAAATCGCGGGCTTTGTGTCGGTATGGCGCGCGGAAAATTTCGTCCATCATCTTTTTGTGTTGCCGAAACACCAGCGGAAAGGTATTGGCAAGGCGCTGATTTCGAGGTGCGCACACACATTTGGACTGCCCTTGTCCTTGAAGTGTGTCGCGGCAAATACCGCTGCATGCCGCTTCTACGAGCAATCAGGATGGCAGCCGGGAAGCAAGGCCGTCGGGCCGGAAGGGCCCTATATCCGATACCAGCTGACCGACCAGACCTAGCAAGCGCAGGTACTTCAGCCCAGCCGCCGGGCGCGCACTGCCCCTGGGGCGGCCTGCACCGCCGGCGCCATGCCCCGAACATAACCTGGGCGAATCCCGATGGCTTTAATACTGACAGCGTCTGCAATGGGCGTGATCGCGACCGCCCTTATCGATCTGTGGGCCAAAGTGTTGCGCAGGGGCTTCAGGTTGCCAACCACAAACTGGAGCATGGTTGGGCGGTGGCTTGGGCATCTGCCACAAGGGAAGTTCATACATCGACCGATCTCCAGTAGCCATGAAGTGCCTCACGAGCGCTATCTGGGCTGGGCACTTCACTATCTCATCGGCATTGTTCATGCGGTCATCTAATGGGCGATCGTCCAAGGCAGGCCAGGCCTGGTTTCAGCCCTGGCTTTCGGTGTGGCGACGATCTTGGTTCCGTGGTTCGTCCTGCAGCCGGGACTCGGTATCGGGTGTTTTGCCAGGCTTGCGCCCAAACCGGCCATGACGAGACTCACCAACCTGTCGATGCATGGCATCTTTGGCTTGGGGCTCTGCATCGGCTGGGTGGCCAGTGCTTCAATGGCATGATGCGATTGCGGACATGACCACACCGTGCCCCAGGCCGATTTCTTCCCGCAAGGGAATCCGGGAGGCGCCCGACGGCCGCCTCCCGGCACGGCGCACGCTCAGGCGTAGGCCTCTTCCTGCTTGACCGGGTCTTCGCGGATGACCACCGTGTCCAGCACCGGCACGATCTGCTCTGCGCTCATGCCGACGCGACGGGCGTGCTCGCGAATGGCAGCCTCGTCGACGCCCTGGTAGATGCACACCGTGCCGATGCGTCCATCCGGCTCGGTGACCACGTAGGAGCGGATCCAGCGCACCTGGTCGGGCATCTCCTCATTGCCGACGCGGGCCGACACGCCGGCGGTCACGCCCAGCTCGTCCGTGTTCTTCCAGTTGCCGGTGCGGCGGATGACGAAGGTTTTCATGATGATTCTCCTGTACTGAGTTGGAATGGGCGGACGCCTCCGGCGCCTGCCGCCCTCGGGCCGGTTGTGTAGTGGCCAGTGGACGGATTCAGGATGCCGCGAGGGTGGGCCTGGAGTCCTTTCCGAGGTCTGATCAAGTGCTTATCATTGGCTTCGCGGCGCCATGCCGCGACCGGGCGACAGACTCACCATGCGTGCAGGCATCCACAGGTTCGCGGCTTTCGAACTCGATCCGGAGGGGCGCACCTTGCGACTCGAAGGGCGCGAAATCGCGCTGCAACCGAGGGTGTTCGACCTGCTGCTCTACTTGGTGGAAAACCGCGCGCGGGTGGTCAGCAAGGAGGAACTGCTCGATACCGTGTGGCCTGGCGTGATCGTGACGGAAAGTTCGCTGCAGCGTGCGGTGAGCCTGGCCCGTGCGGCACTGCAGGCAGGCGGGCTGTGCGAGGCCATCCGCAATTACGCGCGCCGCGGCTATCGCTTCCAGATGGAAGTCACGGTCGCCGACCAGGGGGACTTGAAGGCCCCCGACATGCACGAGGCCGCCGAGCGCGATTTCGCCGAAGCGCAGTGGCGGGCTGCCATGGATGCCTTCGCCCGCGCCGACCTCGCGACACCACTCACCGCCGAGTGCCTGGAGCGCTGGGCCATTGCCGCTCAGTGTGCGGGCGACCTGGCTGCGGCCGCGCCCCCGCTCGAGCGGGCTGCCATTGCATATTCGAGCCGTGGCGCCCACGAATCCGCGGCCCGCGCCACGCTGGCCCTGGCCCGAATCCACCTGGAGTCGCTCGATGCCGCCGTGGCCCAGGGCTGCCTGCGCCGTGCCGAGCGCCTGCTGGCCGGCCTGCCGATTGGCGAGCAGCACGGACACCTGGCTTGGATGCGCGCGCGCCTGCACCTGTATCTGGGTGACCTGAACGATGCCATTCGCTTCGCCACCGAGGCACGGGACATCGGTCGCGCGCTTCGCAATGAAAACATCGAAGCCATGGCCTTGCTGATGTGGGGCATCGGACTCGAGGCCCGTGGCGACAACACAACCGGCCGAGCCATGCAGGACGAGGCTGCCGCCTCGGTTCTGGCCGGGGATGTATCACCCCTGATGGGCGGCATCGTTTATTGCGGCGTGATCTCGAGTTGTTGCAATGCCGAGGACTGGCAGCGCGCGGAGCAGTGGACCGAGCGTTTCACCAGCTGGTGCTCTCGCAGCGGTATCGACACCTTTGCGGGCGCGTGCCTTATCCACCGTGCCGAGGTGCTCGCCATGGCGGGCAAGCTGGAACCCGCCCAAGACGCCATCACCCGGGCCGATCCCCTGCTGCGGATGGGCGCGCGCTGGGCCCTGGGCGATGCCTATCGACTGATGGGCGACATCTGCATGGCCCGTGGCGAGGAGTCCCGAGCCGAGCAAAGCTATGTCACCGCCTATCAGCACGGCTGGGACCCCCATCCCGGCTATGCGCTGCTGCTGCATCAGCGCGGTCAGAGCGACGAGGCGGTCAGCAGCCTCAAGCGCGCCGCATCGGCCACCAACTGGGTCGCGGCAGAACGCCGCAGCCGCTACCTGGCCCACGCGGCCCAGATTGCGAGCCTGTCGGGTCAGGTGGACGAGGCCGAGGGTCTGATCGCTGCCCTCGACGCGCGACCCGCCATTTGGGATGCCGGAGCGGTCGCCGGGCAGGTCGAGCGCGCCCGCGCCGAACTGCTGTGGGCCACGGGCCAGACAGATGCCGCTGTGCATGGATTCGCTCGCGCTGCAGAGCTCCTGCGGCACCGGCGCGCCGTCATGGACGCGGCCCTCGCCCGCGTGCGTCTGGCCGAAGTGCTGTCGATGCGCGGTGAGCGATCGGTGGCGCGGATGGAATTGGCGGCCGCCACAACCGTGTTCGAAGCGGCCGGCGCCACGGGTTACCTCGCCCAATGCGAGGCGCTGCAGAGGGGCTTGGGGTCCAATTGATTGCCACTGGGCGTCAGGACCGTGGCACACCGGTCAGCGAGCGACGCTGGCGGGCAGCGTGCCGGCCTGGTCAAAAAAAGAGACCGACTCCCTGAGCGGGCGAGCCGGTCCTTGGGCCACGGCCACGATGGACCGCGAAGGAGACGTGTTGCAGTGTGTCACAAAACACAGGGCTGTCCAATAACTAAACACCCAATTCCGTACCACATTCCTCAGGCACCCGGGACAGCCCGATCATGGCTGGCGCACCGCTGCATGATTTAACTTTGACCCTGATCAACCCGACCGCTCCGCCGCTACCCCACAATCGCACTGCAAAAGAAACGACCCGAGAACAAGGAGCGCCGACGTGTTCAGGCCCGCAATAGACCCCATGCGCTTGCCATCGGTGGGCGACGAGAAACTGGATGCGCAGCATCGAGTCCTGCTTCAGCTGGGCCTCGAAGCCTCCACGGAACTCGGGCACACCTTCGATCGTAGCGCTCACCGACTGCTGAACAATCTTGTGGAAGCGATCGAGGATCACTTCGAAACCGAAGAGCGAAAACTGGCCGCCGTGGGCTACCCCGATCTGGACGCCCACAGGCAGTTGCACCTGGAAGTCCAGGAAAAGGTCGCCGACCTCCTCCTCAATGCATCCCTCGGCAATTGCTCCCCCGTGGAAATCACCAAGCTCGTGCTGAATTGGGTCGAGGACCACGTCAGGAACGCCGACCTGCCCTATGCCGAGTTCCTTGAGCGCGCGCATCGCGCGTGCGAGACGGTCTGACCCTGGTGTGACGCACCCGCGGTCGACCGGGTCGTCGGGCCGCATCGCAAGTCCCCACGCCCCGCCTTGCACCGGGCGCGCCCTCTCCCGGCGTGTCATGCCCATGCGCCTGACCGTCGCGCTCTGAGCTGCCGGGCCTCTGACCCGCCCAACGGCATCCACCCGCGACCGACCGCCAGCGCCGCGCGTTGGCCGGCCGACGGCCATCGCCCGCCCACGCGTCCCGGGTGACCCGTCATTCGGGGCGAATGGGTCCGTGTTCCCGGTGCCAGGCCGAGCGGAAAAAGCACGTTCCGCGGTTGTCCGCTGCAAGCGGCACCGCAGCAACTATCCTCCTCCACTAGGCCGGCTATCGGCCCGATGTGGGCTTACAGCTCGAAATCGTCATCGATTTTCGTTATATTGCATCGCAACATAGCCGATCTCTCCTGCCGCCACCTCTGATCAGGTGCAAGACCGGAGCAGCCGCTCGCTCAATGGCACGCGTCCGACGCTCGCTGCCACAAACGCCCAGTCACAAGGAATCTCCGATGACGACCTCACCGTCCTTCTTCACGCGCCTGTCGCTCGCCTTGCGCAGCCTGTTCACGATCACCTTCCAGCCTGAATTCGCGCAGCAGGTCATGACGCTGCGGCAGGGCCAACCGGCGGTACCACCGGCCACCGCGCCCGCGCCGCTGCGCGAGACCGCACCCGAAGCCGCGCTGCAGCTGCTGGGGCTGCTGCAGCGCGAGGCCCGCTTCATCGACTTCATCGAAGAAGATATCCGGCAAGCCAGCGATGCCGACATCGGCGCTGCGGCCCGGGTGGTCCACGGTGGCTGCCGCAAGGTACTGCACGACTATTTCACCGTCGTGCCGGTGCGCAGCGAGATCGAGGGGCAGCGGATCACCCTGCCCGAGGGCTTCGACGCCGCCACGGTACGGGTCACGGGCAACGTGGTGGGCAGCGCTCCGTTCACCGGCACCTTGTGCCACCGCGGCTGGCGGGTCGATGAGACGCGCCTGCCCAGGCTGGTGGGCGAGCATGACCCGGCCATCCTGGCCCAGGCGGAGGTGGAGCTGTGAGCGACCCCCGCTACACCATCGGAATCGACCTGGGCACCACCCACTGCGCCCTCTCCTTCGTGGACGTGGCCGCCAGCGACGGGGAAAACGCCGAGCTGCAGCGCCTGCCGGTCACCCAGCTCGCCGGGCCCGGCAGCGTGGAGGCGCGCGACCTTCTGCCGTCCTTCCTGTACCTGCCCCATGGCGATGAATTTCCGGCCGGCGACCTGGCGCTCCCCTGGCAGGCGGACAGCGACGCCGTAATCGGCGAACTGGCCCGCACGCGGGGCGCCCAGACGCCGATCCGCCTGGTCTCCAGCGCCAAGAGCTGGCTCTGCCACCCGGGCGTCGATCGCCGGGCGGGCATCCTGCCGGTCGATGCGCCGGAGGAATTGGCGCGCCTGTCACCGCTGGAGGCATCCCTGCGCTATCTCGGGCATCTCCGGTCGGCATGGGATCATGCCCACCCCGAGGCCCCGTTCGCGGAGCAGGAAATCACCGTGACGATTCCGGCCTCCTTCGATCCCGCCGCCCGGGAGCTGACCGCCGAGGCGGCCGCGGCGGCCGGCTGCGAGCGCCTGACCCTGCTCGAGGAGCCGCAGGCGGCGCTGTACAGCTGGATCCAGCGCAGTGGCGGCAGCTGGCGAAAGCAGGTCGCACCGGGCGACGTGATCCTGGTCGTGGATGTGGGTGGCGGCACCAGCGACTTCTCGCTGATCGCCGTGATCGAGCGCGAGGGCAATCTCGAGCTGACCCGCATCGCGGTCGGCAAGCACATCCTGCTCGGCGGCGACAACATGGACCTGGCCCTCGCCTACGCGGTTGCGCGCAAGCTCGCCGACCAGGGCACGCGCCTCGACCCGTGGCAGATCCGCGCCCTCACCCACGCCTGCCGCGAAGCCAAGGAGACCCTGCTGTCGGACCCGAGCCAGGACGTCGTGCCGCTGGTGGTGCCGAGCCGCGGTTCCCGTCTGGTGGGTGGCAGCGTCCGCAGCGAGATCACCCGCGATGAACTGAACGCCATTCTCCTCGAGGGCTTTTTCCCTGACGCAGCCGCCAGCGACCAGCCCATCAACCGCGCGCGCGGCGGCCTCACCCAGGTGGGGCTCCCCTACGCCCAGGATGCCGCCGTCACGCGTCACCTGGCGGCCTTCCTGGCCAGCCAGGCGGAGGCCACGGCGGCCCTCGACGGCTTCGAGGGCCGCCAGCCGGCCGGTGCGAGCTTCCTCCATCCGACCGCCGTGCTGTTCAACGGCGGGGTCTTCAAGTCGGCCGAGCTGGCGGGTCGGGTCACCACCACCCTCGACCGCTGGCTGGCCGCCGAAGGCGGTAAGCCGGTGCGGGTTCTGGAGGGCGCCGACCTGGATCTGGCCGTGGCGCGCGGCGCCGCCTACTACGGCTACGTGCGCCGGGGACGCGGCGTGCGGATCCGGGGTGGCACCGCCAGCGCCTTCTACGTGGCGGTGGAGTCGGCCCTGCCCGCGGTGCCCGGCATGGAGCCACCTGTCGAGGCGCTGTGCGTGGCCCCCTTCGGCATGGAGGAAGGCACCGAGGCGGCGCTTCCGCCGCGCGACTTCGGGCTGGTGGTCGGCGAGCCGGTGCACTTCCGCTTCTTCGGCTCCACGGTGCGCCGCCAGGACCAGGTGGGGACCACCCTCGACTTCTGGACGCCGGACGAGCTGCAGGAGCTCGAGGAAATCCGCCTGACGCTGCCGGCCGACGGTCGCGTGGCCGGCGAGATGGTGCGGGTGCGCCTTCAGGCCCGGGTCACCGAGACCGGCACCCTGGAGCTCGAGGCACGCCCGTCCGGCGGCGAGGCGGGCTGGAAGATCGAGTACGACGTGCGGGGCGGCCAGGCCTGAGTGGACTCGGGCACCGCGACGCGCCCCCGCTACCGGGTCGGAATCGACCTGGGCACCAGCAACACCGTGGTCGCCTACGCCGAGGCGGCCACCAGCGAGGCGCACGATCCCGTCCAGCTGCTGGCGATCCCCCAGCTCGTGGCCCTGGGGGCCGTGGCGTCTCGCGCGCTTCTGCCCTCGCTGCGCTACCACCCGGCCCGCGGCGAACTGCGACCCCAGGACATCGCGCTGCCCTGGAGCGACCCCGACGAGCCGCTCGTCATCGGCACCCTCGCGCGCCAGCTCGGCACCCAGGTACCCGGGCGCGTGGTGGCCAGTGCCAAGAGCTGGCTGAGCCACGGCGGCGTTGACCGCCTGGCGCCCATCCTGCCCTGGACCGGCAGCGACGATGTTCCGAAGGTCTCGCCACTGGAGGCCAGCGCCAGCTACCTGGCGACGGTCCACATGGCCTGGAACGCGCGTTTTCCCGACGACCCGCTCGACCAGCAGGCGGTGGCGCTGACGGTCCCGGCCTCCTTCGACGAGGCCGCACGGGCGCTGACCCTGCAGGCCGCGGAGATGGCCGGACTGCCCGGCGTACGCCTGCTCGAGGAACCCCAGGCGGCCTTCCACGACTGGCTATTTCGGCATCGCCATGCCCTGGCCGAGGCGCTGGCCGACGTCCGCCTGGTACTGGTCTGCGACATCGGCGGCGGCACCACCGACCTGACCCTGATCCACGTCGAACCGGGCGACGCCGAACCCCGACTGACGCGCATCGGCGTGGGGCGCCACCTGATGCTGGGCGGTGACAACATGGACCTGGCCCTCGCGCGGCAGGTCGAGGGGCAGTTCGGGGACAACGGCACACGCCTGTCGGCAGGCCGCTTCGCGCTCCTGCTGGAACGCTGCCGCGACGCCAAGGAGCGGCTGCTGGCGGCCGACGCTCCCGATTCGGTGACCCTGACGCTGCCCGGGGCCGGCGGGCGGCTGGTGGCCGGCGCGCGCTCCGTCGCGCTCAGCCGCGCGTCGGTTGAGGCGCTGCTGGTGGATGGGTTTCTGCCCCGGGTCGCCATCGACGAACCCCTGCGCCGGGCGCGCAGCGGCCTGGTCGAGTTCGGTCTGCCCTACCCCGCCGATGCGGCGATCAGCCGCCACCTGGCCGACTTCCTGCGTCGCCACGCGGACGCCGCACGCGATGCGCTGGGCGACCGGGCGCCGGCGAACGGGCCCGTGGTGCCCGACGCCGTGCTGCTGAACGGTGGCGTCTTCCACGCCGATGCCCTGGCAGAGCGGCTGGTGGCACTTCTTACCGACTGGCGCGGCGCGGCACCGCGGGTGCTGCACAACCACGACCCCGACATCGCGGTGGCGCGCGGCGCGGTGGCCGCTTCGCTGCTGTCCCGGGGGGGAAGGCCGCGCATCGAAGGGGGTTCGGCGCGCAGCTACTTCCTGCGCCTGCAGGGGGCACCCAGCGGCGAGGATGCCCTCTGCCTGCTGCCCCGCGGCACCCCGGAAGGACACGAGCAGCGGCCGGCCGGGCAGCGCTTCGCCTTGCGGCTCGGAGAACCGGTGCGCTTCGAGCTGGCGGCGTCGAGCAGCGACCGCCGGCACCGCTGCGGCGAGCTGTGCCCGGCCAGGGACGACTGGGAGCCGCTGCCGCCCCTGGCTACGGTGCTGGCGGCGCCGGCGGGGATCGACCGGACCGAAGTGGTGGTCGAGATCGCCGCGACCCTGAGCGAGATCGGCACCCTGCAGGTGGCCTGCATCGATGCCGGCGACGCCGCGCGACGCTGGCAGCTGGAGTTCCAGATGCGGGCCGCCCCACCGGCTTCCCCGGTCGGGGACGCGGCGCCGCCACGCGGGCTCGATGCCGCGCTCGAGGCCATCGATGGGGTCTTCGGTGCCCGCTCCGCCGAGGTCACGGCGGGCGCCGCCAGGCAGTTGCGCAGCCAGCTCGAGCGCCTGCTGGGCAATCGCGAGGACTGGGATCTTGCGGTGCTGCGCGCGCTCTTCGACGCCCTGATGGCGCGGGCCAGGCGCCGCCGGCGCTCGGCCGAGCACGAGCGCGCATGGCTCAACCTGGCAGGCTTCTGCCTGCGGCCGGGCTGCGGCGAGACCCTGGACCCGTGGCGCATGGAATGCCTGTGGCCGGTGTTTGCCGAGGGCCTCCAGTACCGCGCCGAACCCCAGAACGGGAGCGAGTGGTGGACGCTGTGGCGGCGCGCGGCCGCGGGGCTCGATGAAGCGCAGCAGGTGGTGGTCCTCGATGCGCTCGCCGCCCCCCTGCAACGGGCCTCCATGGCGCGCGCGGGCGGATCGGACAGGGCTGCCTTCGACGACCTGCTGCGCCTCGCCGCCACGCTCGAGCGGGTGCCGGTCGAGCGCAAGCTCGCCCTGGGCGTCCGCCTGCTGGCGATGCTGAAGCGTCCCGGTGCACGCCCCCTGGGCTGGTGGGCGCTCGGGCGCATCGGCGCGCGGCAGCTGATGTACGGCAGCGGCCACCACGTGGTCCCCGCGGAAACCGCTGCGGAATGGCTGTCGCGGGTGCTGGCGCTGGATTGGCGCCGCATCGCCCCGGCAGCCTTCGCGGCCTGCCAGCTCGCCCGCCTGAGCGGGGACCGCGGGCGCGACCTGCCCGAGGCCCTGCGCGAGACCGTGGCCACGCGACTGGCCCAGATCCGCGCCCCGGCCGAGTGGATCGCCCCGCTGCGCGAGCTGCAGCCGCTGCAGTCGGCGGAGGCACGGCTTGCCTATGGCGAATCCCTGCCGATCGGGCTGCGTCTTGTGGCGACGGCCCGGGACTGATCCGGCGCACGCGTCGCTCGGGGTCTGGCCGCGCGACGCACGGAGAGACGACCGGCCCGCGCTCAGTCCGGCTCGCCGCCGCGGTGCTTCTTCAGCTTGTACCAGAGCGTGCGCTCGCTGATCCCCAGCAGCGCAGCCGCCTGGGTCTTGTTGCCCTGGCTGCGGGCCAGTGCGTGGTCGATCATGCGGCCTTCGAGGGCATCGACCGCGTCGGTCAGCGTACCGCTCGGCACCTCCAGCGCCGGCGTCGGAGGTGCCGCGGCGGATGGCACATCGAATGGAAAATGGGCGGCCCGCAAGGGTCCGCCGCCCGCAAGCACCAGGGCCCGCTCGACCATGTTCTCCAGCTCGCGCACATTGCCCGGCCAGGCGTAGCCCGCCAGATGTTCGACCAGGGCCGCGTCGGCGACGCCCCTGCCCGTTGCACGCCCGTGCTTGGCGGCAAAATGCGCCACCAGGCCCGGGATGTCCTCCGTGCGCTCGCGCAGGGGCGGCAGGGTCAGCGCGAACACGTTGAGGCGATAGAACAGGTCTTCGCGCAGGCGGCCGTCATCCACCGCCTGGCGGGGATTGCGGTTGGTGGCGGCAACCAGGCGCAGGTCGAGCGCGATGCTGCGGTTCGAGCCCAGTCGCTCTAGCGTGCCTTCCTGCAGGACCCTCAGCAGCTTGGCCTGCAGCGCCATGGGCATCTCGGTGATCTCGTCCAGGAACAGGGTGCCCCCGTCGGCCAGCTCAAACTTGCCCACCCGGTCCTTGAGCGCACCGGTGAAGGCGCCCCGGGTGTGGCCGAACAGCTCGCTCTCCAGCATCTCGGCCGGAATCGCGGCGCAGTTGATCGGCACGAAGAGCCGGTCCTTGCGCGGCGAGGCTGCGTGTATGGCCCGCGCGGCCAGCTCCTTGCCGGTCCCGGTCTCGCCGATGAGCAGCACCGTGGTCTTGCTCGGCGCCACCTGGCGGATCTGCCCGTAGACCTGCTGCATCGGCTGGCTGCCTCCGATGAAGCCGCCCCGGCTGCGGTCCACCTCGTCGCGCAGGAAGGCGTTCTGGCGGGTCATCTCGGCCGCACCCAGGACCCGCTCGATGGCCAGCTCGAGGGCCTCCACGTCGAAGGGGCGCAGCAGGTAGTCGCTGGCGCCGCGCTTCATGGCGTCCACAGCGGATTCGATGGTGCCATGGGCCGTGATGACGATGACCGGCACCTCCATGCCCTCGTCGCGCAACCGGCCCAGGAGGCCGATGCCGTCGAGCCGCGGCATGCGCAGGTCGGTGATGACCAGGTCGAGGGGGGTCGCCCGGGCGATCTCCAGCGCTTCCTGGCCATCGGCGGCCGCGAAGACCTGGTGTCCGGCCTGACGCAACATGATCTCGAGCACCCGTCGCATGTGGGGCTCGTCGTCGGCCACGAGGATGTGCCTGGCATTCATCGGTCACGCCTCTCCGGTGGGGATCCTGCGCGGCAGCCGAATGCGGAACAGGGCACCGCCCAGGGGGCTCTGGTCTGCGACGATGCTGCCGCCGTGGGCCTGGATGATCTGCTGCACGATGGCGAGCCCCAGCCCCACCCCGCCCTCGCGCCGGAAGAAGAAGGCCTCGAACACGCGCTCGCGGTCCCCGGCGGGAATGCCCGGCCCGTCGTCGCCCACGCAGAGTTCCAGGACTTCGCCCGCGTCGGCGCTGCCGAGCTGCACCTTGCCGCCTTCCGGCACCAGTTGCAAGGCGTTCATGATCAGGTTCAGCAGGACCTGGGTCAGCTGCTCGGCGTCCACCTCGGCCAGTGGATCGCGTGCGGCCAGTCGCTCCTCGAAGCTCACCCGCTTTTTCGCGGCCTGGGCGGCCACCATCCCGAGGCAGCGCCGGACCAGGGCATGCAGGTCGACCGGGGCAAAGACCGCTGCGCGCTGACGCGCGCTGTCCAGCAGGGTCGACACCAGGCGGTTGAGCCGCTCGGTCTCGCTCTCGATGAATCCGGTCAGCTCGCGCCCGTCCTGCGACAGACCCGGCTCGCGCTGGAGCATCTGGGCGGAGGAGCGCAGGATGCCGAGCGGCGTACGCACCTCATGGGCAATGACCGCCGACATCTCGCCCACCACGGCGAGCTTCGAGGCCCGCACCAGGTTGCGTTGCGACTCGTCGATGTCGCGCATCATGTCGACGAAGGCCGTTGACAGTTCGCCGACTTCCCCCGGCCCGCCCGGCGGCACCGCCAGCAGGCTGCGATCGCGCCGGTACTGCCGCGTGAAATCGGTCAGGGCGACGATGGGGCGCGCAATCGCCCCGCTCACCCAGGTCGCCATGGCCAGGGTGGCGACGATCAGGGCGAGCAGCAGGGCCAGGGCGATGGCCACCATGTGGCGAACGGGGGCGAGCGCCGCATCCAGGGGCTCCATCACCAGGGTGCGCCAGCCCAGCCCATCGAATCCGGCAAAGCTCGCGGCCTGGCCCAGGCCCACCGCCATGGCCGATTCGCCCAGGGGCGACGGATCCAGCACGTAGGCGCCAGCGGGGCGCGAAAACGCCCACCCGGCCAGTTCCGCGCCGGGCAATGCCGGCCGCGTGCGCAAGCCCTGTGATGCGGCCACCACGCGCCCTGCCCGATCGAGCACGGCCACCATCCGGTCTTCGCCGCCCGCCCGGTCCAGCATCTGCTCGACCTGCCGCCAGTCGAAGCGCAGGCGGAGCTGGCCCAACCGTGTGGCATCCAGGTGGGACGGGATGGGCGCCTGAATCTGCAGGGTGGCACCGTCGCCGCCCGGCACCGCGGCCTGCAGACTCAGGCTGACCGTCGTGCCGGAGAGCTGCACCTGCTGCCAGGGGGGCGGCACCTGGACCGGGCCGCCCAGCTCGGCCGGATCACTGCTGGCGACGATGCTGCCGGCCGGATTCGCCGCCGCCAGCGAGCGGTAGACCCCGCCGTAGCCTTCACGCAGCTTGGCCAGGAATCCCGACAGGCGTCGATCGACATCCTGCACCTGGAGGTCCTGCATCACCTCCAGCTGGCTCCAGATGGCGGCGTTCTGCAGGCGCTCGAACATCACCTTGTCGAGATCCGCCGCGATGGCCGCCGCCTGGGCGGAAAGGCTCTGCTCGATCTCGGCCTGCAGCGCGCGCCGCGCCTTGACAAAGGCAAGCCCCGCCAGAAGTATGGCGGGCGCCAGAGCCACCAGCAGGAAGGCCCCCAGCAGGGTCTTGCGAATCGTCGCCGGCCTGGTCACAGAATGAAATGGAGATCCGCTTCGGGAATGGGCGTTCGAGTATACGAAAAAGCCTTGCATTGCCTGCGCCTCATCCCGTTCCTGCTCGCGCTGGGCGGGAGCGCCACCGCCCTGGCCACCCCCTCGGAAGGCACGCCCGACCAGCCCATCCGGATCGACAGCTACGAGCTGGGCCGCGGGCTGGCGCTCGGCGACGCCGGCCTGACGCTGGGCGGCTACGCCACCACCCGGTACGAAGACCTGCGCGGCGACAGCACGCGAATGACGCTGGACCACCTGAGCCTGATGCTGTGGTGGGAGGGGTCGGGCCGCCTCAGCTTCTTCTCGGAAACCGACCTGGAGGAAGGCCTGGCGACCCGGCGTCAGGGCGACGAGGACGACCGCTTCGTGGCCCTGGAACGCCTGTATCTCGACTACGCCTTCGCCGACGCCGCAACGCTCCGGCTCGGCAAGTTCCTGACCCCGATCGGGCGCTGGAACCTGGTCCACGCCGACCCCCTGGTGTGGACGACCTCGCGCCCGATGGTCACTGACGAGGTCTTCCCCGCCAGCGCGACCGGCGCCATGCTGCTCGGCACGGTGCCCGTCGCCCGCCACGATATCGATTACGCGCTGTTCGCGTCCTCCGGCACCGCCTGGCGCCCCAAGCCTGCCGAGGACCCGTTCGAGGAGGTGCGCGGCCTGCACCTGGACGCGGCGCTGGGCTCGGGCCTGCGGGTCGGACTGTCCATGGCGGAATTCGAACAGGAGGCCGAGCGCGACGAGCGCAAGCGACTGTTCGGGCTGGACGTCCTGTGGCGGCGGGATAACTGGGAGCTGACCGGCGAAGGCGTCTACCGCAGCTCCAGCGACGGGGCCGCGCGCATCGTGAAGGGGGGCTTCCTGCAACTGGTCGCGCCGCTCGGCGAGCGGCTGTTCGGCGTGGGTCGCATCGAGGCCCTCAGGCTCGCGGACAGCGACCGGACCTCGACGGCCTGGGTGGCAGGCCTGAACTTCCGCTATCGCCGGGCCATCTCGCTGAAAGCCGAGGTGCTGGGCGGACAGCACCTGCCGGACGGCTCGCCCGAGGGCTTCCTGGCCTCGCTGAGCGTGCTGTTCTGACGGTGGGAATGCGCACGACCGGCCTCAAGACGCGTTCCGCCCGCCTGGCCCTGCTGGCCCTGCTGGCCGCGCTGCCCCTGGCGCCCGCCGCTGCCGGCCCTTCCGGGATCGCCGTGGTGGTGGCCAGGGACTCGCCGGAGGCAGCCGTGGACCACCGGGAGCTGGCGCTGATCTACCGTCACAAGAAGCGCTTCTGGCCCGACGGATTACGGGTGACCCCGGTCAATCTGCCGGCTGCGGATGCGGTGCGACGCGCCTTCTCGGTGGCCATTCTCGGCCGCAGCCCGGACGAGCTCGACGAGTACTGGCGCGAGCGCTATTTCCATGGCGAACTGCCACCCTACGTGGCGGGTTCGCCGGAGGCCGTGATCCGCCTCGTGGCGTCGACCCCGGGCGCCATCGGTTACGTGCCCAGCTGCATCGCCGACGGCCGGGTCAGCGTGCTGCTGGTGATCGACGCCGAGGTGCCCTGTACCCGTTGAGGCGCCGGGCCCGGGCCAGGTCAGTGCATCGCCCCTCGACGTCCGAGCATCACTGGCACGTATAGACAGGCTCGGCTCCACCGGCCAACCATTCATGCCGCTTGCAGAAGGACGCAGGATCCTGCCCCTTGGGTACCGGGAGTTTGCCCCCGGTGCTGAGCGCACACGTGGATTCGTAGGTATCCCCGTAGTGACTCGTGGATTGGCCCATTCTGTTGACCGATGTCCCCGGCACGGTCTGGATATTGCAGTTGGCGCCCGTGCAGACGAATTGGCAGCTGAAGTGAGCATCGACCAGCTTCAGTCCGTAATTGTTGCAGGTGGGCGTGCCATTCGCGGATGCGGCAGGGGTCGGGTTGCCCGGCGAGTTGGGCAACAGGCCCGTTTGCTCAAAAATCTGCGCCACTTCGAACGCCGTTGCACAGCGCCGACTCACATAGCGACTGCCATCGATCAGGTTCTCGACATCATTGATGCACCATTGCTGCTCGGGAGACGGGCAAGCGGCTGGCAAGTGGGAGCGCTCACAGATGAATTTCGGCCCCTTGCACGCATGGCAGGAGGTCGGCTTGGGCCGCGGCTCGCATGTTCCGGTGACGGGGCTCAAGGATTCGCCTGCGCCACAGATGAGCGTGCATGCACCTGAGTTCGGGTCCTGCCCCTGACCGCAAATGGGGACAATCGGATCGGTTACCGAGTGGTTCTTCTTGAAATCATCCGGCGCTTGCCCGGCGGATTGCGCCATCTGCTGCAGAGCGAGTTGTGCGAATTTATCGTGATTGGGGTGCTTGACATTGAGTTTCAATGATTGACCCGGACTGCACACGTCGACGCACTTTCCATCTTTATGTCCTTGGTGCGGCAAACACGTGTCGGGCACCCCCCCCGACGGGACAGTGATATTGACGGTTTCCACAGGGGACGCGGTCGGGGTTGGGTCAACCGGTTGCTGATGAATAGGCACCTCAGCCAAGGGACTCTTGCTCTCGCTGCCCGTGCCCGGGGCGCTGCCCGGCTTGGTGCGCGAAGCGCCCTTCTGCAGCGCCATCTGCATGTTCATGCATTGCGGTTCTCCGCCCGGCAGATAGTAAAGCTTCAGACCGTTGGCCAGCGACGCGGGGTTGCAGTCCGCATCGGAAGTGAGCGGCTTGCAGCGCAGCGACCCTCCGGCCAATCCATCGACAGCAATGGTGCCCGCTGGGCATGACAATGCAGAAGGTGGAAGGGAAGCGGCCAACAGCGGAAGTGCGCCTTCACGACATTCAGGTGGCAGGTATTTCGCCTCGAGCGGGGGAAAACTGTTGTGACTGGTCACTTTCGCGGGTTGGCAATGCCAATTTCGGTTCCCCCGAAGCTCCAGGTCAAATGCCGTAACCCTGCCCTTACCGGGCAAGCTCATGACGACGGATAGCGCCCCGATCGGCTGATTGCCACTGGCCTTGTCCCAGTCTTTCGCAGCATGCCAACTCACCTCGATCGGACTACTTGCCGAGGAAGGCGCGAGCACCCGGTCATTGCCCACTGCTTCCGCCATTGCGTTGGTCGCCAGGGGAATATCGATGTCCAGGCGATACCGATCTGCAGCGAGGAATCCGTCCGCGACCTCGGCCCGGGTTACGTAGTCCTGATAGGCAGGCACCGCGATGGCCGCCAGCGCTCCCAGAACGCCCAGGACAACCAGAATCTCAACCAGTGAAAATCCACACGGATTCGTCCTCTGAATATGTTTTTTGGCCATCGTGTGATTTCCTCTAATCTCGTGCGGGTACTTTGCTCAACGGATTTTCGAAGTGGGGGCCATAGAGCCAGGCTTCATCGCCAAAGCGCGCGATCACGTAGTAGTTGTCTTCGTCGGGCTCGAGAAAAAATTCGACTTTGGGTGGAACCAGAATCAACTTGTACTCTGTGATGTCCATCGCGACAGCGCCCTTTGGAAAGGCGTCGAGTTCCCTCAGGCTTGCCGGCAGAGCCTTGTGTTCAGCCTCATAGGCCTCGACCGCTGCCACAACTTTCATCAATTCTCTGGCGAGCGGTGTCTCGCCCCGAGGAAGTGAGTTCGCGCTTAACGGAAACTGCTGAAACGCCAGGACCAAGACGATTGCGGCAGCGAGCAACGCCACAGCGAAGGTGGTGATCCTTCGACCGAATAAGCCAGGGCCGGGCGCTTCTGCGCCGCTCTGCCCGGCAGTGAGCGTGGCATTCGGCGGAGGCGAAGACTGTCCGGCCTGGACACGATCTGGGCCAATCCCTCCCGAGCCAGTTCGTGCCGTCGCAGCCAGCGTCGTCAGATCAGCGTTTGAAGAGAGGCGATTCTTACGGTGGGACTCCGCCTGCAGGGTCCGCTGGCGCACCCTGCCCCTATCGGGTGCACCGGCATTCCTCAACAATTCGTCCAGAGACGGCGTTCGCTCGCTCGCGCCAGAACGAGCGTTCCCCAATGAATCAGCCCTGGATGCCGGCCCAACCGGCTGCCCGATCAGCTCATCCAGTGATTTCGGCGCACCGGCTTCGGACTTCGCATGGGCTGTTGCAGAGGCGCCTCTGCCGGAAGCTTGTGGGCTTTTCCCATGGTGCTTGCCGGATCGCTCGCCTTGGCGCAGCAGGGCATCCAGCGAGGGGCTCGTTGATTTGCGGTTGCCTGACGGATCGTTGTCCATTGTGATCTTGCGTCAGGTAAGAATCCGTCGAAGCCCATCGTTGATGCCTGCGAGCGGATTCCGACCTGCCTCGGTACAAACCGCATGCGCATCGAAAGCGTCGATGAGGGTGCGCAATTCACGCTGCGCCTCATCGACCAGAAAAAGCACAGGCAAGCCCGACCATGCCAGCCTGGATCTCAGCTCACGGAGCCAGACTTCGAACGTTTCACTCACATGCCGTCCATCGATCACCACAGCCACTATGGAATTTTCATGGCGGAGCTGCTCGCATGCACCGGTCGAATCGAGAGCAGACAAGATCGGCATCTCGATTTCCTGCCCGAGGGCCTGCGCCAGTCGTTCGTCCGGCGTGACGATCAACAGGCTGGATCTGGCTTCCCGGCGGTGCGATTTCGCCATCAGGTCGTCGGCACCGATTTGAAGGGAAGCTCCGCGCAGTTTGGCCAGTTCGTTCCAGAAATGCAGCCCGAGTACCCGTGATACCTCCTCCAGCGTCGTGCTGCCAGACACCAGCCAGCGCTTGGCACTCTCGGTCATGCTGGTCTGGTGACCCTTGTTGGCCTCCCTGAGCGCCTCTACGCTGCAAACACCATCCAGCAATGCCGTACGCATAGTAACGGACACCTCCAGGATCTCTGCCAATGGCAGACGTCCCCTGTAGCCCGTGAAACTGCATGCTTCGCAGCCCGTCGCACGGCGCGCTGGCAATTCACCGGCCAGCCGCTGATATTCGGCTTCAGCAGCACTCAACGGAGCGGCCGTCTCGGTGCTGCAGTCCGAACAGAGCTTGCGAGCCAGACGTTGGGAGACCACACCGACCACGGCGTCTGCGATGGTTGCGGCGTCGAGACCCAGACCCAGCAGTCGGGGAATGGCGGCCATGGCATCGTTGGTGTGCAGTGTCGATAGAACCATATGTCCCGTGAGCGCCGCCTGGGCGGCGATGCGGGCGGTTTCTTCATCGCGGATTTCGCCGACCAATACCACGTCGGGGTCCTGACGCAGGATCGCGCGAAGGGTATCCCCAAATGACAGGCCCTGCGCGTCATTGACCTGCACCTGAGAAATGCCGGGCAGAACGTATTCCACCGGGTTTTCCAGGGTCATGATGTTGACGCCTACATCGTTGAGTTCCGAAAGCAGCGCATAGAGCGTTGACGTTTTTCCAGATCCCGTCGGCCCCGTGAGCATCACGATGCCCGTGCCGAAGGAAACCAGCCGCTTCAGGGCACGATAGTCGCTGGTGGAAAAGCCGGAATTGGATAGCGAGAAGGATCTTCCCTGTTCGAGCAGGCGGCACACAATGCGTATGCCGTCGAATACCGGCAGGATTGACAGCCGCACATCGACATTCCGCTCACCATAATTCAGTTGGAGTCGGCCGTCCTGGGCGATCAGGGGATTGGGCTCCAGACCCGCATGCGCGCCAAAGTAGCGGGCCAGATTGACCCCGGTGGAGGCGGGTATGGTGGCAATACGCCGCAACACGCCATCGACGCGAAAGCGCACCGCGTATCCGCCGACAAATGGGTGGATGTGAACGTCTGATGCACGCGCATCGATCGCTTCACGCAGGATGGCCTTTGCGATCTGGACGTTCTGGTTCTCGCCGGCCTCGTGCGTGCCAAGCTCCAGTGAATATCGATTTCCACCCGCGCCCGACTCCTCTGCAAACAAGCGTGTGAGCCCCGTTTCAATGTCGTCGGGTGAGAGCATGACCAGCTTGAAATTCTGTCCGAGGGCGAATTTCAATCTATCGCGCTCGTCGGGGGGCAGGCGGGGATCGCTGGTGGCGATCAGAGGCGGATCTGCCTTCAGGTCGAACGGCAGGATTCGATCTTGCCGGCACACCTGGAGTGACAAAGGATTGCTCGCCGGCGGTTTGAATTCGAGGATATTGGCAACATCGATACCGTGGGCTTCGGCAACTGAATGGGCGAGCTCACCGGATTTCAGCCGCAACTGGCGCTCGAGCTGGCGCCAGGCTTGCGCCGTATCGAGCGGCAGCTCGAGATCCTGCGGAACGACGGCACCCGGGTGCGTCTTCTGCCACGCCCGCAATAGCCAGTGGCCCTGTGATTCATTCATGCAGAAGCCCATTCTTCATCCCAATTGGCCGGGATAGTGTGCGATTGGCGGGCCCTGGTCTTCGACCCGCCTCAGATCAGATTTCCCTGGCGAGGGTGTGACATTTACGGCCTCCGGCAGGTATACCTGAGTGGGATTGCAGGACGGGTGGGGAGATCGTCTGCGATACGCATCCGGACATCCGGAACGGCTTGATTGCTGCGGACTTGAAACGGGGCAATCAACTTGCTGGCGTTTTGCACCGTAGCGCGGCCATTCAAGCGCGCGGCCTGGGGTGACGGGCGATGCGCTGCGTCGCACCGACGTCGCATCAAGCGCACGAACGACTGCAAGTGCCGACTGCAAATTCTTGCAGTCCTGCAAGATTCTGCAGCCTCTCACAAGGCTCTCCCGAACGCCGAAAAGCGCAACAATCCTATTTACAAACAGAGCCTTATCTAAAAATCTTAGACCATCGCAGGACCTGGCACCTCCCTTGCGAAATGCCTCGGGCCCAGCAGGCCCAACCATTTCCGGGAGAACCACCGTGTCGGCCGCCCAAACGCCGTTTCGAATCACCCCCAACGCCCCTTCGGCCCTACCCACGTCGAACCTGGCATTCCCCCCGTTCGGCCAGGCACTTGCCGGACCTGGCCTCGCGTCGCCCGATGCGGTCCTCTGCGAATGCCTGCCCGGCGGCCGCGAGCCGGTCCGGCAACTGATCCGCGACCGCTTCCACGAGGCCTACGGCGCTCGCATCGCGAGCTACATGCCCCGGCTGTTGGGCCTGCACCGCGCCGGCGGCAGCGGGCCCCTGGGTGCGGTCGGCCTGCGCGAAGCGAAACGCCAGGCCCTGTTCGTTGAGCGCTACCTGGACCAGCCCATCGAGGCCGCGATCGGGACCTGCATCGGTCGCGCGGTGCCGCGCTCGGAGATCGTCGAGGTCGGACAGTTTGCCGGCAGCAGCGCCGGCGCCTTTCGCAGCCTGATCCTGCGGCTCATCGACCAGTTGCACGCGGAGGGCCATCGCTGGGTGGTCTTCACCGGAACCACGGCCCTGCGCAATGCGTTTTCGCGGCTCGGCCTGTCACCGGTCGAGCTGGCGAGCGCGGACCCGGCACGGCTCGCGCCGGCCGAGCGCGACGCCTGGGGATCGTATTACCACCACGATCCGCGGGTGATGTTCGGCGACATCCGGGAAGGTCACGCGGTGATGAGCGCGCGTCTGGCGACCGGGGACTGAGCCGATGGTCCCGCCTGACAGTCAACACGATCTGCTGGCCTGCCTCCGGCGCCACGCCGGGAGGGCGCCTGAGGCGGTCGCCATCGAGGGTTCGGCCGAGTCCCTGGGCTACGCAACCCTGATCGCCGAAATCGATGCCCTGGCCGCCCGCCTGGGCGCGCAGGGGCCCCGCGTGGTCGGTCTGCTGGCCGAGAACGGACCCGACTGGGCCCTGGCCGATCTGGCCTGTCTGGCCGCCGGGCTGCCGCTGGTGCCGCTGCCGACCTTCTTCTCGCGCGAACAGCTGGCCCATGTCGTGGCGCAGGCCGGCATCGATTGCCTGCTGACCGACCGGCCCGGGGCGCTTGCCGGCATCGCCACGGTGACGGATTCGGGACCGTTCCGGGGGGCACTTCACCTGCTGCATCTGCGGTCGGCACCCGTGGCCCTGCCCCGCGGCACCGCCAAGGTCACCTTCACCTCCGGCACCACCGGCGCCCCCAAGGGCGTCTGCCTGAGCCGCGAGGCCATGACCACCGTCGCGTCCTCGCTGGCCTCGGCCAGCGGCGCGCACTCAGGCGACCGCCACTTGGCGGTGCTGCCCCTGTCGACGCTCCTCGAGAACATCGGCGGGCTCTACGTCCCCCTCATGGCGGGCGCCCGTACCCGCCTGCTGCCGGGCGAGGCGGTCGGGCTGCTGGGCAGCTCCAGCGTGGATCCGGTGCGGATGCTGAGTGCGCTGGCCGAGGCCCAAAGCAGCTCGGCGATCCTGGTGCCGCAACTCCTGCAGGCCCTGGTCGCCGCGCTATCCGGTGGCTGCGAGCGACCGGCCGGCCTTCGCTTCGTCGCGGTCGGCGGCGCGCCGGTCCCGGCCCGCGTCATCGACCGCGCCCATGCCCTGGGCCTACCCGTCTTCGAGGGCTACGGCCTGTCGGAATGTGGCTCCGTCGTCACGCTCAATCGCCCCGGCGACGCACAGTCGGGCACCGCCGGCCGGCCGCTGGACCACGTGCAGCTGCGCATCGACGGCGATGGCGCGGTCCAGGTGCGTGGCGCCGGCTTCCTCGGCTATCTGGGCGAACCAGGCGAGCACGCGACCTGGCTCGACACCGGCGACCTGGGGCAGCTCGACGCCAATGGACGCCTCTGCCTGCTGGGCCGGCGCAAGCACCTGTTCATCACCGCCTTCGGCCGCAATGTGTCGCCCGAGTGGATCGAGGGCGAGCTGCTGACCCAACCCGCGATTGCCCAGGCGGCCGTCTTCGGCGAAGGCCGCCCCTGGAACGTGGCCGTGATCGTGCCTTGCGGCAACGCCGACGACCAGGCCATCGATGCGGCCATCCGCGCCACCAACGAGGCCCTGCCCGACTACGCCCGGATCGGCCGCTGGCTGCGCGCCGACGCGCCGTTCTCGCCCGCCAACGACCAGCTGACCGGGAACGGGCGGCCCCGTCGCGGCGTGATTGCCGCCGCGCATGCCCGTGCCATTGAAGACATCTATTGCCATGACGAGAGGACCCACCATGGACTGCTTCGCCGAGCTTGAAACCGCCACCCGGAGGGAGCGCGAGCAGCTGCTCGCGACACCGATCATCGCCGACGCACTCGCCGGGCGGGTCGGTCGCCACCAGTACCTGGCCTTCCTGGCCCAGGCCTACCACCACGTGCGGCACACGGCGCCGCTGCTGATGGCCTGCGGCGCGCGCCTGCCGTCGCGGCTGGAGTGGCTGCGGGAGGCCGTGGCCCACTACATCGCCGAGGAGATCGGCCACCAGGAGTGGATCCTCAACGACATCGCGGCGGCCGGCGGCGACGCCGCCAGGGTGCGCGACAGCGAGCCCGCCTTCGAGACCGAGCTGATGGTCGCCTACGCCTACGACACGGTGCAGCGGCGCAATCCGGTGGGGCTGTTCGGCATGGTCTATGTGCTGGAGGGCACCAGCGTGAGCCTGGCGTCCCAGGTTGCGGAGGTGCTGAGCCCCAGCCTGGACCTGCCACCACGGGCCTTCAGCTATCTCAGCAGCCACGGCAGCCTGGATCTCGAACACATGACGCACTTCCGAGGTCTCGTGAATCGACTCGAGCAGGCCGAGGATCGGGCTGCGCTCATCCACTGCGCCGGACGCATGTTCCGCCTCTACGGCGACATCTTCCGCAGCCTGCCCCGGGGAGACGCACAATGAAGGGCAAGACCCTGCTCGTGACGGGCGCCGCAGGCGGCATCGGCAGCGCCATCGTGCTCGCCTTCGCCGCAGAAGGGTGCCGTCTGGTGCTCCTGGGGCGCCAGCCCGCAGCCCTGGCGGCACTGGCCGCCGCGGCCCGCGCGGCCGGCGCTGACGCCCGCCCGCTGGTGGCGGACCTGCTGACCCAAGACCCCGCGGACATCGCCCGCCAGGCGGTGGCGGCCTTCGGCTGCCTGGACGGCATCGTGAATTGCGCCGGCGTGCAGCATTTCGGGCTGGCCGCCGAGGAACCGGCCACCGCGTCCGCCCGAACCTTCGCGGTCAATACCGTGGCGCCGATCCAGCTGACCCAGGCCCTGCTCCCGCACCTGCAGGGCCGTCCCGTGGCCCATGTGGTCAATGTGGGCTCGATCTTCGGCTCGATCGGCTTCCCGTGCTTTGCCACCTACTCGGCCAGCAAGTTCGCGCTGCGCGGCTACTCCGAAGCCCTGCGCCGGGAACTGGCCGGTGGACCGGTAAGGGTCCACTACGTGGCGCCGCGCTATACCCGGACCGGCCTGAACCGGGACGCGGTAGTCCGCATGGCCGAAGCCCTCGGCATGAACCAGGACAGCCCGCAGACCGTGGCGGAACGGGTCCTGGCGAGTGTTCGCAGGGGCGCTGCCGACGTCTACCTCGGCTGGCCCGAACGCCTCTGCGTCCGCATCAACGCCCTCTTCCCCCGTCTCGTGGACGGCGCCCTGATCCGCCAGGCCGGCCGCATGCGGCCCTTCGCCCAGCGATCCGACATCACACTCAAGGAATCCCTGACATGACCCTACGCCCGATCACCCTGCTGGCTGCCCCCCTGTTCGCCCTGCTCTGCGCAAGCGCCATGGCCAGCGATGGCGGCATGGAGCCCGCCGTGGCCGACATCGCCCACCGCTGGGCCGCCATCACCTACCACACCCAGGCATCCGGCCAGGAGGCCGCCTTCAAGGCCCTCGCCGAAACGGCGGATCAGTTGGCGTCCAGCGCACCCAACGACCCCCAGCCCAAGGTGTGGCAAGCCATCGTGCTGTCCAGCTACGCCAAGGCCAACGGCGGCCTGGGTGCGCTGTCGGCGGTCCGCAAGGCGCGCGACCTCCTGCTCGACGCCGAGGCACTCGAACCGACGACGCTGGGCGGCTCCATCTACACCAGCCTGGGCAGCCTCTACGCCAAGGTGCCCGGCTGGCCGATCGGCTTCGGCGACAAGGACAAGGCACGCCACTATCTGGACACCGCGCTGACAATCAATCCGGAAGGCATCGACGCCCATTACTTCTACGCCAGCCTGCTGGCCGACCAGGGCAATTTCAGCGACGCCGCTGCCCATCTCAAGCAGGCACTGGCCGCCCCGCCCCGGCCGGGCCGCGAAGACGCCGACGCCGGCCGCCGCGATGAGGCCCAGGCCCTGCTGGATTCGATCCGCCAGGACCACGGCGACACCCTGGCGGCGCGATGATGGGGGGCCCTCAAGGCCGCACGCGCCGGGACGCCCTCGACCGGCTGGCCTGCTGGCTCACTGCCGCCTGCGCAGTGGTTGGCTACTGGGTCTACTACTGCAACCTGACCTCGATCAGCCCCTGAGTCCCGTGCGCCCCGCGCCTTCCTGAGCGCGCGGCGCTCGATCGACGGTTCCGCGCACGGCTGCCCAGATCCGGACACGAAAAGGCCCGCGATGCACGATGGCATCGCGGGCCCGCTTCGGGTGTCGCCGTGATCAGGCGTTCTTCATCTTGTGGATCATCTCGGCGGTCAGCGCCTGGCCGCCGATGCCCCACTGGCCCTCGGGGACCTCCTCGAGCTTGACCCAGGTCACGGAGCGCATGGCCTCGCCTTCGATGGCGACCATGGTGTCGGTGAGCCGGGTGATCATCTCGGCCTTTTCGGCGGGGGTGAAGACATTCTCGATCAGATGGACGGTGATGAGCGGCATGGTGGAACTCCTTGATATCAGTCTGTTGTGGGTGTCAGGTGTGTCTCACCTGATGACTGAAGTCTAGGGACCGGCCGCGGGCCGGAATACTGCGCAAGGCGTAGCAACCCACTACACTTTCCGGAGTTGCCCGCTACACTTTCCAGAGCTTTTATCCCAGAGAACGGCGTCGACGCCGCATCCGGCCCAGATTTCGCCAGGGTCGGGCACGCTCGCAGACAGAGAGGTATGACATGGAGTATGGCCAGTTCTGCCCCATCGCCAAGACCATGGAACTGCTCGGCGAAAAGTGGACCCTGCTCATCCTGCGCGAAATGCACATGGGTGCCACGCGATTCAGCGAGCTGCAGCGCGGGCTGACCTTCATCTCGCCGACCATCCTCACCAAGCGCCTCAACGACCTGGCCGACGCCGAGATCATCCTGCGCAAGAAGATCTCCGGCCAGCGGGGTTTCGAGTACTTCCTGACCCAGTCGGGCAAGGAGACCCTGCCCCTGCTCCAGTCCTTCGGCACCTGGGGCATGCGCTGGGCGCGGGGCGATGTGCGCGACACGGACCTGGACGTCGAGCTGCTCATGGTTTACCTGCAGCGGAGCGTCCTCGCCGAAAATCTGCCAGGCGACCAGTCCGTCATTCGCTTCAAGTTCACCGACCTGGAGAAGCTGGCCGACTGGTGGCTGCTCGTGAAGGGATGCAATGTCGACATCTGCCTGGAAGACCCCGGGCAGGACGTGGACGTTTACTTCACGACCGACCTGCGCACCATGGTGGCGTGCTGGATGGGCGACGACAGCTATCGCAGCGCCATCCTGAACAAGCGGCTCACGCTCATCGGACCCTCCGCGCTCACCCGTAATGTGCAGCACTGGTTATCCAACAGCGTGTTCGCCGACATCCGCCCGGCCAGGGAGATCGAGGCGGTGTCGTGAATCATGCGGTCAGCGCGCGGGACAATGCGCACTTCCCGCGCCTCTGCCAGTGCCCTCCCGGTCCGGCCCCAAACCCTCGGCCCTTCGTCGGCATCTATGAACCAGGGCCCCATGCCCGAGGCGGGCGCCATGGCCGACCGACCGGCAGTCCCGATCGACCGGCAGTCCCTGCACGAAATGACATGATCGCGCCGCACAATCGAAGGCACGGAACCTTCCGCTGGCGACCGCGCCCAAACAACGAGCACGCCTGAGTCTCTGCCCGCGGGCCGAGAGTGGGAGGCGCGACGCCGCCATGCACGGGGCGGCAGGAGCCCTGTCGCCCGTGACGGATCCAGCGCCGTGCCGGCGAACCCGAATCCGCACACCACGTCCCACCACTGCCGCACCGGTCCCATCCCTTTTCACCCATCCGGCCATGGAGAGCTCGGCATGAACACCGAAAACTACCTGCAGATGCTGTCGGACGCCGGATCCAGAGGGCTTGCGTCCCTCACGGCGACGGAAACCTATGTGCAGCTGGCGATCGTTCTGCTGACCTGCGGCCTGTCGATCCTGGTGGCGCGGCGGATCATGCAGTTTGCGCCGGCCCTGTCCGAGGCCGGTGACCGGCGCCCGGCGAGCCCCTTGCGCAGCCTGACCAGCAGCCTGGGCAAGCTCCTGGTTCCCCTGATCTCGATCCTCGCGCTCAGCGTCGCCGTCGAGCTCAGCAAGTCGATGCTCGGTCAGTCCTGGCTGGTGCGCGCGGCCATGGTCATCGCAATGGTCGTGGCCATCTCGGCGGTCATCCGCGATCACGTTCGCAGCCGCTTCGTGACCTTCGTCTTTCGCTGGATCGGGCTCCCCCTGCTGTTCCTGCACTGGCTCGGAGCACTGGCGCCGCTCATCGACACGCTCGACGGCATCTCGGCCACCATCGGCAACATCCAGGTTTCGGTCTACGACGTGGGGCGCGTCACCCTGTTCGGCTCACTGCTGTTCTGGCTGGGTCGCATGTCCAATCGCACGGGCCAGGAGATCATCCGCCGCCAGGAGAGTCTGGATCTCCGCACCAAGGAGGTGGCCGCCAAGCTCTTCGAAGTCGCCATCTTTGTCGTCGTCTTCCTGCTTCTTTTGCAGGTCATGGGCATCAACCTGACCGCGCTCGCCGTGTTCAGCGGCGCCGTCGGGGTCGGCCTGGGCTTCGGCCTGCAGGCCATCGCCTCCAATTTCATCTCGGGCATCATCATCCTGCTGGACCGGTCGATTGCCGTCGATGACTACATCGAGCTGCCCGACGGCCGCACCGGCATCGTCCGTGAACTGACCCTCCGCTCCACCACCCTCGAAACCTTCGACGGCAAGGACATCATGGTCCCGAACGAGAAGTTCATGACCGAGACCTTCACCAACTGGACCCACAACAACAAGAAGCAGCGCTACCGGGTCGATTTCTCCGTCGCCTATCACTCGGACGTGCGCAAGCTGGTCGAGATCATCAAGGCGGTGGTGGCCACCCACCCCAAGGTGATCAGCGGTGACGACATTCCCCTGGAGGAACGTCCGGACTGCGAGATCGACAGCTTCGGCGACTCGGGCATCAACATGTTCGTGGAGTTCTGGATGCACGGTATCGACGACGGCAAGAACCGCGTCGGCGGCGATCTGATGCTGATGATCCTGGAAGCCATGCAGGAACATGGATTCGAAATTCCGTTCCCGCAGCGCGAGGTTCGCGTGCTGAACGAGGGCTTCGGCCGGCCGGCTCAGTCCGCGCCCTGATCGCGCAAAGGCAGCCTGGTCGAACAGCACCTGCGCTGCCCATGAGCGGCCACTGGATGGCCGATTTCCCAGTACCCGAGGTCGGCACTGACTGTCGAGTCATCGAGACTTATCGGCCAGTGGCCCGGCCTCGCCGGCCGCCAGCTGCTCGACCAGGAAATCGATGAACACCCGAACCCGCGCCGGCAGGTTGGTCCGGCTCGGGTAGTAGGCATAGAGGTCGGCGCTGGGCAACGTGCAATCGGGGAGGATTCTGCGCAGTCGCCCGCTCTCCAGATAGCGCGTGACGTCCCACTCGGAGCGGATGACGATCCCCTGGCCATCGAGCGCCCAGCCCTGGACGATGTCGCCATCGTTGCTCGACAGGGCGCCATGGACCTTGACGCTCTCCGATCGTCCATCGACAACGAAGCGCCACACGCCGTAGGCATCGTCGTTCTGGCGGTGGACGATGCAGCGGTGCCGGGCAAGCTCTGCCAGGGTATTCGGCGTGCCGTGCCGTTCGAGGTACAGCGGCGAGGCGCACAGGAAGCGTCGGTTCGACATGATGCGGCGCGCGTTGATCCGGTTGTCGGGCAGCTCGCCGAAACGGATCGCCAGATCGAAGCGGCGGCCGATCAGGTCGATCGGCCGGTCCGTGACCTCCAGCTGAGTCTCGACCTCCGGATACCGGGCGGTGAAGCGCGACACCAGCGGCGCAATGACGGTTCGACCGAAGCCCAGCGGCGCATTCACGCGCAGCAGACCCCGCGGTGCGCGGCGGTTTCCCGAGACGAGCTCATCGAGTTCGCGCAGATCCTCGATCAGGCGCTCGGCATGGGCCAGATAGATCTCGCCTTCCGGCGTCAGGCTGATCTTGCGGGTGCTGCGATTCAGCAGGCGGGCGCCGATGCGCTTCTCCATGGACGCAAGCCGCATGGTGGCCGCAGGCGGCGTGATGTCGAGCGCACGCGCAGCCGCCGACAGGCTCCCGAGGCGGTTGAGCAGCACGAAGAATTCCAGTTCGGCGAAGCTTGCAGCTTTCATTTCAACTTAATAATCAACTCAAATCCCGCTTAAACAGCCATGTGAACTTTAAAACTATTCTAGCCCCACAGACGCCGGATTGCCGGCATCGGAGCCCACCAGGAGACCCCCATGAAAATCGTGGCCATTCGCGAGAAGACCGTACCCATCAGCTCGCCGATCCGGAACGCCTACATTGACTTCAGCAAGATGACGCTCAGCCTCGTCGCCGTCGTGACCGACGTGATCCGCGACGGCAAGCCGGTGGTCGGCTATGGCTTCAACTCGAATGGCCGCTACGGTCAGGGCACCCTGATGCGCGAGCGCTTCATCCCGCGCATCCTGGAAGCCGATCCGGACAGCCTGCTCGACGCGAGCGGCCGCAATCTCGATCCCCACAAGGTCTGGAACTGCCTGTTCAGCAACGAAAAGCCCGGGGGCCACGGCGAGCGCTCCGTGGCCATCGGCACCATCGACATGGCGGTATGGGACGCAGTGGCCAAGATCGAAGGCAAGCCGCTCTTTCAGCTCCTCGCCGATCGTTACGGTGACGGCACGGTCAATCGCCGGATCTTCGTCTACGCCGCCGGCGGCTACTACTACCCCGGCCAGGACCACGACAAGCTGAAGGACGAGATGCGCAGCTACATCGATCGCGGCTACACGGTGGTCAAGAAGAAGATCGGCGGTGCCTCGCTGGACGAGGATCTGCGCCGCATCGACTCGATCCTGAGCGTCCTGCAGGATGGCCAGAAGCTGGCGGTGGACGCCAACGGCCGCTTCGATCTCGACACCGCCATCCAGTACGCCAAGGCGCTCTCCGAATACGACCTGTTCTGGTACGAAGAACCGGGCGACCCGCTCGACTTCGAACTCCAGGCCACGCTGCGCAACTACTATGACAAGCCGATGGCGACGGGCGAGGATCTGTTCTCGATGCAGGACGCACGCAACCTGATCCGCTATGGCGGCATGCGGCCGGACCGCGACTGGCTGCAGTTCGACTGCGCCCTGAGCTACGGACTGGTGGAATACCTGCGCACCCTGGAGATGCTGAAGCAGCACGGCTGGTCGCCAAGCCGGTGCATTCCCCACGGCGGGCACCAGATGTCCCTGAACATCGCGGCCGGCCTGGGCCTGGGCGGCAACGAATCCTATCCCGATCTGTTCCAGCCCTACGGCGGCTTCCCGGATGGCACCACGGTCGATGGCGGGTATGTGACCCTGCCGGACCTGCCGGGCATCGGCTTCGAGGGCAAGGCCGACCTGATCCGCGAGATGCGCACGCTCACCGAGTGACGGCCCGCGGGGCCGCGTCGCATGCCAGGTCCGCTAGGCGAGTGCCTGCTCGAAGTCGGCGATCAGGTCGGCCTCGTCTTCGAGGCCGACCGACACCCGGACCAGCCCCTCGGCGATACCCATAGCCGCGCGGGCTTCCGCTCCAGCCTCCCAAAAGATGGTCGGTGCAACCGGGATGATCAGGGTCCGCGTATCGCCGAGCCCCGTGGCCTTGATCGGCAGCGTGAGGCGATTGAGCACCGCGATCATCGACGAGGGGTCGTGCAGTTCGAAGCCGAACAGCCACGAACCGGCAGCGAAGAGCTGCGTGGCGCGCTCGTGCTCGGCGTGCGACTCCAGGAAAGGGTAATGCACGGCGCAGATCTTGGGATGCCGCTCGAGCCACCGCGCCAGGCCCAGGGCTGTCGCGCTGGTCTGCTTCACCCGCAGCGACAGGGTCTCACTGCCGACACTGATGCGGTGGGCCTGGTCCGCCGACAGGGTCCCCCCCATGTCGCGCAGGCCCTTCTTGCGGATCTGGGTCAGCCCCCAGCCCCTGGGGTCTCCCTTGCGGTAGGCGGGAAAGATGTTCGGGCAGAGCGACCAGTCGTACTGCCCCGTGTCGGTGACCGCGCCGCCGAGCGCATTGCCGTGCCCCGCGATGGTCTTGGTCAGCGAATTGATCACCAGACTGGCACCCACGGTGCCCGGCCGGAACAGCGCCGGCGAGGTGATCGTGTTGTCGACCACGAAGATCAGCCCGCGCTCGCGGCACAGCGCCCCGATGCCCGCGAGGTCCGCGACCTGGGTGCGCGGATTGGCGATGGTCTCCACGAACACCATCCGCGTCTCCGGCCGGATGGCCGCCGCGACCGCCGCGACCGAACAGGCGTCGACCTTGTCGACGGCGACCCCCAGGCCCTCGACCGTACCGAGCAGGCTGTTGGAATTGCCGAAGATGTAGCGGCTGGCGATCAGGTGGTCGCCGGCGCGCAGGAGCGTCAGCAGGCTTGCTGCGATCGACCCCATGCCGGTCGCGAAGCACACCGTGCCGATACCCGCCTCCAGGGCCGTGATCTTCGCTTCGAGCGCCGCGGTGGTCGGCGTGCCCTGGCGCGCGTACTGATACGCGCCCTGCAAAGTGCCCTGGAACGCCCCGATCAGGTCCTCGGTGCGGTCGAAGCTGTATTGCACCGAGGTATGGATCGGCTTGTGAACGCCGCCGTGCTCGACGCCAAAGCGACGATCGGCATGGACATTGTCGGTGGTGAGCACTCGGCTCTCGGAAGGTTTTCGCATCGCGGCAGTGTACATCGGCGCCGGCGACTTGGACGCAGGCCCGCGGAAATGGGTCGAGGTGCGGCCAGCACAGTGTCCCGTCCGCCAATGCGGTGGTCGATTCCAGGCCGCCGTTGTCTCAGCGCGCCCGGGACGCCCGTTCCGCAGTCCGCAGGATGCTGCGGAGGCGATCATCGACCTGGGCGCTCCGCTCCGCAATGTCGGCCGCGCCCATGGCGGCCACCACCACCGGGAAGGCCAGCTCCCGGCTCCCCCGGCGCACCGAGATCATCAGCGTCGAGCCGATCTGTGCCTGCATGACCGCGAGTTCGATGTCGTGCCAGTCTTCTACATGGCGGCCATTGACAGCATCCACCACGTCGCCGGCACGAAGGCCAGCTTTGCCTCCGGGACCGTCGCCGATGATCGAAGCGATGTACGCCCTGGCGTCACCCGGCACCTCGGCCAAAACCACCCCGATGGTCCCGACGGCCCCGCTGGTCCAATTGAAGTCACGCAAGAGTTCCTTGATCTGAGCGAGCCTGTCGACTTCCCGCTTGAGGCGCATGGTCGCAACGTCGACTTGCGGGTCTCCCGTGCCGAACGAGAGGAAGGGGCCATCGGTCTGCGCTATGCCGGGCTGCAAATTCGATGATCCGGGTGCGGACTTTTCAGAGGCAATTTCCAGCCCTGAACGCCCTGGCGAGCCCGACTCGTCACCCGGCGTGGGAATCGCCCGCGGGACGTCCAGCGCCAGCATCCAATATGCGAGCACCGCCGCGACGGACAGGACTGCCGCGGCATACCGCAGCCTGAACAGGGTCAGCCACCCCCGCGCCGTCGCACCGAGCCGCTGGTCAATTGCCCTGACGAGATGCAGAACATCTTGCCGGAAACGAAGATCGCCGACCTCGCACGCGTGCAGCCGAGGCAAGCGTTTCAGGTCCTCCGGCAACTGATCCGCCGAAGGCACAGTCGCGCCCCCGACAAGTACGGGAATCACCGGGATGCCGCACTGAAGCGCTGACACGATCTCCATGCGCACGAAGTCGTCGGGGAGTTCGATCCTACGGCGCCCCGATTCGTCACAGGCGCTCGCCCAGCGTGGGCCGATGATGGCGAGGAAGACGTCCGTTCGCCGCACGCGCTCTTCGAGGATCCGGACAAAATCGTCCCCAGGCTGCATATTGTCGATGTCCAGGAACAGCGACCCGCGCCCGAAGTTTCGAATGAGCGCATCGCAGAGCCGGCCCGAATGGCCGGCGCTGTCGAGGCGACGATAGCTTACGAAGATGCGCGGCATCGGCGGATATCCCGCGGAAAGGTCGGCGCAGTCCCGGAGCGACTGAGGCTGCCTCGCCGTGTCGAGCGCCGACACGACGCCTGCACCACCACCCTGCACGCTGCGCCCACGACGCATGCACGCCATGAGGGCCGTAGCGCTCGGCCCCCTGGTGACAGGTCCCCCTGCAGAAAGCCGTCGGGGACAATCAATGACACCTAGGGTTCGGCGGTGCCCGTCCGTCATTCTATCGCCGAGAGTCTCCGCTATGGGGCATGCATACAGGCGCGCGACACAGGGCGTCCCCGAGGGGATACCCGCTCCAAGGAACGAACAGTCCTTCCAAGTCCCGAGCGAGCGACTGCAGTGGTGAACACTGACAAGCGCCGATCGACAGCCGGGCAGCCCGACCTCATGAGCAATCCGGTTTTCGGCTAGGACAGCCCTGCCCGTGCCTCGCCCTCCGCGAGTTCATTGAACAGCCAGTGCTGGAAGCTCCGGATCTTCGGCAGGTCGACCTTCGACTTCTGCACGTTGAAGGTGTAGGCCTGGATGCGGGTCCCGGTGCGGCCCAGCGGCGCCACCAGTGTGCCGCTCTCGAGCTCGCGCTCGACCAGCAGCAGGCTCTCCAGGCACACCCCCAGGCCGTCCACCGCGGCGCTGATCGACATGAAGGAGCGGTCGAAGCGCAGCCCGCGCGAGATGTCGAAGCGGACCTTGCGGTGCTGGCGCATCCAGTCGCGCCAGGTGACCAGGCAGCGGACGCTGTGGATCAGCATGTGCTTGGCGAGGTCTTCGACCCGCTGGATGGGGTTGTCGCCCTGGGCCAGCGTCGGTGCGCACAGGGGCACGATGGTCTCGGGGGGCAGCATCAGCACCAGGGTGCCGGCCGGCTGCAGGTTGCGCAGGCCATAGCGGATGTCGATGTCGAACTCGCTGGTCATCAGGTCGACCGGCGAGACGGAGGCGTTCAGGCGCACGTCGATGTCCGGGTTGAGTGCGCTGAAGCGGGCCAGCCGGGGCATCAGCCACTGGGTCGCGAAGCTCGGCGTGCAGTGGATCGAGAGGATGTCGCTCTTCTCTTCCGCGCCGATGTCGCGGGTCGCCGCGTCGATGCGCGCGAAGGCCGCGGTGATCTCCTGGGCATAGCGCCGCCCGGCGTCGGTGAGCACCACCGCCCGATGCACGCGATGGAAGAGATGGACCCCGACGTGCTCCTCCAATTGCTTGATCTGATGGCTGACGGCGGAGGGCGTCACGAACAGTTCTTCTGCTGCAAGCGCAAAGGACTCCAGCCGCGCCGCGGCCTCGAAGGCCTGAACCGCCTTCAGGGAGAGTCGATTGTGCATAGCAGCATATAGATTAGTTTAATTCAGCAATAAGCACTTTTTATTCGTTTGAGCTCAAAAGTTCAAGCCCGTAAGCTGGATTCCACTCGCCGGGGTCATCGCCAGCAGCAGAAAAACGCGATTCCGAGCGGCCGGGAGGCAGCCCCTCCTGACATGAATCGACCGGGAAACGCCAGGACATCGTCCAGGCACCGGGACAAGGAGATCTTGATGAATACACTCAGCGACGCCGGCCTCCACGCAAGGCTCGCCGAACACGCCTACCGCATCCGCCGCTTCGCGTGCCGGATGGGCGAGGTGCAGGGCCAGGGCTACGTCGGCCAGGCGCTCGGCTACGCCGACGTGCTGGCGGTGGCCTACTGCCACGCCATGAGCTTCCGCCCGGACGACCCGGAGTGGGAAGGTCGCGACCGCTTCCTGCTGTCGCACGGCCACTACGCCATCGCCTTCTACGCGGCCCTGATCGAGGCCGGCGTGATTGCGGAGGACGAGCTCGAGACCTATGGCAGCGACGACAGCCGCCTGCCGATGTCGGGCATGGCGTCCTATACGCCGGGCATGGAGATCTCGGGCGGTTCGCTCGGCCAGGGCCTGCCGATCGCGGTCGGCATGGCGCTGGGCCTGCGCCTCAAGGGCAACCCGGCCTTCGTCTACAACTCCATGTCGGACGGCGAGCTGGACGAGGGCTCGACCTGGGAGGCGGCCATGGGCGCCGCGCACCACGGCCTGGGCAACCTGATCTGCCTGGTGGACATCAACAACCAGCAGGCCGACGGCCCCTCCACCAAGGTCATGGGCTTCGAACCCCTCGCCGACAAGTGGGCCGCCTTCGGCTGGTTCGTCCAGCGCGTCGACGGCAACGACATGGCGGCCGTGATCGCGGCCTTCGATGCCGCCCGGGCCCTGAAGGAGGACAAGCCACGCGTGATCCTCTTCGACACCCTGATGGGCAAGGGTGTGCCCTTCCTCGAGGCGCGCGAGAAGAACCACTTCATCCGCGTCGATCCGCACGAATGGCAGCAGGCCATCGACATCCTCGACCAGTCCCAGGGAGCCGCACGATGAGCACCGCCACCGCCAAGAAACCGCGCCTGACCACCTCGGCGATGATCGCCTCGATCGCCGGCGAGGGGCAGCGCATCACGGCCGCCCCCTTCGGCAAGGCCCTGGTGGCCCTCGCCGAGCAGCGCCCGGAGATCGTCGGCCTGACCGCCGACCTGTCCAAGTACACCGACCTGCACCTGTTCGGCCAGGCCTTCCCCGAGCGCTTCTTCCAGATGGGCATGGCCGAGCAGCTGCTGATGGCCGCCGCCGGTGGCATGGCCAAGGAAGGCTTCATGCCCTTCGCCACCACCTACGCGGTGTTCGGCACCCGCCGCGCCTTCGACTTCGTCCATCAGGTGATCGCCGAGGAAAACCTCAACGTCAAGATGTGCTGCGCCCTGCCGGGCCTGACCACCGGCTACGGACCCAGCCACCAGGCAGCCGAGGACCTCGCCCTGATGCGCGCCATCCCCGGCATGACCGTGGTGGATCCCTGCGACGCGCTCGATATCGAGCAGGCGGTCCCGGCAATCGCCGAACACAAGGGCCCCGTGTACATGCGCCTGCTGCGCGGCAACGTGCCGCTGGTGCTCGACGAATACGACTACAAGTTCGAGCTGGGCAAGGCCAGGATGCTGCGCGGCGGCCGCGACGTGCTGCTGATCTCGTCCGGCCTGATGACCATGCGCTCCCTCGAGGTCGCCACGGCCCTCGAGGCCGACCAGGTGGATGTGGCGGTGCTGCACGTGCCCACCATCAAGCCGCTCGACACCGCCACCATCCTGGCCGAAGCGAGTCGCAGCGGCCGCCTGGTGGTGGTCGCCGAAAACCACACCAAGGTCGGCGGGCTCGGCGAGGCCGTGGCCACGGCCCTGCTCACCGCCGGCATCACGCCCCAGTTCCGTCAGATCGCACTGCCCGACGCCTTCCTCGACGCCGGCGCGCTGCCGACCCTGCACGACCGCTACGGCATCTCGACCGAGGCCATGGCCAAGACCCTCAAGACCTGGCTGGCCTGAGCGCCACGCCCCCGAACCCGACACCAAGGAACCGAACATGACTCAATCCCTCTTGCTCCAGGACAAGGTCGCCATCGTCACCGGTGGCGCCGGCCGCAACGGCCTGGGCTATGCCTCCGCCCGCATGATGGCCGCCCACGGCGCCCGCGTCGTGATCCTCGACCTCGAGCAGGCCGACCCGGCCGCCGCGGCCGCCGACCTGGGCCCGCAGCACCTGGGCCTGGTGGCCGACGTGACCAACAAGCCTTCCTGCGTCGCCGCCGCCACCGAGGTGCTGAAGCGCATGGGCCGCATCGACGTGCTGCTCAACAACGCCGGCATCACCCAGCCGATCAAGACCCTCGACATCACCGACGCCAACTACGACGCGGTGCTCGACGTGAGCCTGCGCGGCACCCTGCACATGTCCCAGGCCGTGATCCCGGCCATGCGCGAGCAGAAGAGCGGCTCGATCGTGTGCATCTCGTCGGTGTCCGCCCAGCGCGGTGGCGGCATCCTCGGCGGCCCCCACTACTCGGCCGCCAAGGCCGGCGTGCTGGGCCTCGCCAAGGCCATGGCGCGCGAGTTCGGCGGCGACAACATCCGGGTCAACTGCATCACCCCGGGCCTGATCGCCACCGACATCAACAAGGGCAAGATCCCCGAGGACAAGCGGGCCGCCATCCTCGAGTCCATTCCCCTGGGCTGCATCGGCGAGCCCAACGACGTGGCCGGCTGCGTGGTGTTCCTGGCCAGCGAACTGTCCAAGTACTGCACCGGCATCACGGTCGACGTGAACGGCGGCATGTTGATTCACGGCTGACGCTGTTCAGCCGGAGACCCCGCCGCCGTCCCTCCCGGCGGGGTCTCCACCCGAACACTTCGGACCAGCACAAGGCCCACCGGACAACAGGGCCCCACTCAAAGGCAAGAAAGGAGACTCATCATGAAAAAGGCACTCATCGCCATCGCCGCCAGCCTCGCGCTGACGTCCTCCGCCAGCTGGGCCGAGACGGTCCTGCGGCTGTCCCACAACGCAGCACCCGGCAACCCCAAGGCCGAAGCCTCGCTGAAGTTCGCCGAGCTGGTCGCCCAGAAGACCGGCGGCCGGGTCAAGGTCGAGGTCGGTGGCGCCGCCCAGTTCGGTGACGACGCCGAGTCCATCACCAACCTGCGCCTGGGCACGCTGGCCTTCAGCGCCAACTCCCAGGGCACCACCTCCAGCGTCGTGCCCCAGTTCGGCCTGCTCGGCCTGCCCTTCCTGTTCCACAGCCTGCAGCACGCCTACACCGTGGTCGACGGCCCGGTGGGCGACAAGCTGGGCGAATACGCCGACAAGAAGGGCCTGGTGCTGCTCGCCCTGTGGGACAACGGCATCCGCCAGGTCAGCAATAGCAAGCACAAGATCTCCCAGCCCGGCGATCTGGCCGGGATCAAGCTGCGCACCCCGCCCGACCCCATGACCCTGGACATCTTCAAGGCCCTGGGCGCCAACCCGGCACCGCTGGCCTTCTCCGAGCTCTACATCGCCCTCCAGCAGGGCGTGTTCGACGGCCAGGAGAACCCGTTGATGAACATCTACTCCTCCAAGCTGTTCGAGGTGCAGAAGTACATCTCCCTGACCGGCCACAAGTACGAATCCACCCCGCTGCTGGCCAGCAAGATGATCTGGAGCACGCTCTCCAAGGAAGACCAGAAGGCCGTGCGCGAAGCGGCCGTCGAAGCCGGCAAGCTGAACCGCGAGATGTCCCTGGCCGCCGACGTCGACCTGCGCAGGAAGCTGACCGAGGCGGGCGTCGAGATCAACGAGGTGGACCAGGCCCCGTTCGTGGCCAAGACCAAGCCGGTGTACGACAAGTGGGCGGCCGAGTATCCGGACATGGTCGCGCTGATCGTCAGCGAGGCTTCCAAGCAATGAACGCCACCGTCGCACCCCTCGTCGCAGGGCACGAAAGCCCTGCAGCGCTGGTGGTGCGGTGGGTGGACCGCACGATCGTGGGCATCAGCACGGTGCTCGCGATCGGCACCCTGGCCGTCATGTTCCTGTCGTTGATGGCCGAGGTGATCGTCCGCTACCTCACCAACCAGGGCATGGGCTGGCCGACCGAGATGCCGAACATCCTGTTCCCCTGGCTCGTCATGGGCGGCGTGGTGCTGGCCGCCCAGCGCGGCCAGCACATCGCGGTCACGGCCCTGAACGGCATCCTCGGCAGGGGCGGCAACCGGCTCCTGCTCGTCGCCCACCAGCTCCTGATCGCCGCGGCCTTCTTCTACTTGGCCTGGGTCGGTCTCGACGTGATCGAGATCACCGGCAGCGAGACCTACCCGGTCACCGGCATCACGGCGCAGTGGGCCTATCTGGCCCTGATCTACGGCTTCGTCGGCCTCGGCACCACCGCGCTGACGACCCTGGTCCGCGTGCTGCAGGCCGATGACCCACTCTCGGTACGTGTCCATCACGTCGAGGAGGACCTATGACTCTGATGATGCTGCTGGTGTTCGGCGCCCTGATGGCCCTGGCACTGCCTGTCGGCTACGCCCTGATCATCAGCTCCGGGCTTGCGGCGGTCACGGTCGGCGGCATGCCGAGCGTGGCTGCGGTGGTCAAGGTCTTCCAGCCCACCCAGAGCTTCCCGCTGCTGGCTATCCCCTTCTTCATGCTCTCCGGCAGCCTGATGATGGGCGGCGAGCTCGGCCGCCGCCTGATCAACTTCGCGACCCTCCTGGTGGGCCGCTTCCCGGGCGGACTCGGGCAGGTCACGGTGGTCGGCTCCACCGTTTTCGGCGGGGTCTCGGGCTCGGCCGTGGCGGAGGCCTCGGCGCTGGGCTCGATGCTGATCCCCTGGCAGAAGCGCGAGGGCTATCCCGGTGCCTTCGCTGCCGCGGCGACCGCCTCGTCCTCGGTCATTGCCGGCCTGATCCCGCCCTCGATCCCGCTGATCCTCTACGCGGCGGTCTCGAACGAGTCGATCGCCTCGCTGTTCCTGGCGGGTGTCGTGCCGGGCCTCTTGCTGTGCGGCGGCTTCATGCTCACCTGCTACCTGTCCGGGCGCCTGCGTGGCTTCAAGTGCCTGGCCCAGCAGGTGACCCTGGGCGACATCCTGCGGGGCACGGTGGCCGCGCTCCCGGCCCTCGCCATGCCGGCCTTCATCGTGGTCCTGCTGCGCGCCGGCATCGCGACCCCCACCGAGGTCAGCGTGATGGCGGTGTTCTACGGCCTGATGGTGGGCCTCTTCGTGTACCGCGACCTGACCTGGAAGCGCTTCTACGACGCGCTGGTGCACACCTCGGTCACCACCGGCGTGGTGATGCTGGTGATCGCCGCTTCCAACCTGGTCGGCTACGTGCTGACGGTCGAGTCGGTGCCCACCGCGGTGGCCAACTGGGCGGTCCATACCCTCGAGTCGCCGGTCATGGTGATCCTGATGATGAACCTCATCATGCTCGTGGTCGGCATGTTCCTCGACCTGCCCGCGGCCATCCTGCTGCTCGGCCCGACCTTCGTCGCCATCGGCAATGCGATCGGCCTGGACCTGATCCAGCTCGGCATCATGATGGCGGTGAACCTCAGCCTCGGCCTGTTCACCCCACCGGTAGGCACCACGCTGTTCATCGCCGCGGCCATCTCCAAGGAGCGCGTCGGTGCCATCGCCAAGGAACTGTGGCCCTTCTACCTGGTGGCCCTCTTCGTCCTCGGGCTGATCTCCTACGTGCCCGCCGCCACCCTCTACTGATATGAGAACCCCCATGAAAGAGATCGCCTTCGCCGGCCTCGGCGCCATGGGCCTGCCGATGGCCCGCAACCTGCTCGCCGGCGGCTTCGCCGTGCGCGGCATCGACCTCAACACCCAGGCCCTCGCGGCACTGGAGGCGGCGGGCGGCCGCCGCGCAGCCAGCGCCGCCGATGGCGCCCGCGGCGCCGACGTCCTGGTCCTGATGGTGGTGAACGCGGCCCAGGCCGAGCAGGTCCTGTTCGCCGACGGGGGCCTCGAGGCGCTCGAGCCGGGCGCAGTGGTGTGCCTGATGGCCACCTGCCCGCCGGGCGCCGTGGCGCGCATCGCCCAGCGGGTCACCGCGGCCGGCTGCCAGTTCGTCGATGCCCCGGTCTCCGGCGGCACCGCGGGCGCCATCGCCGGCTCGCTGACCATCATGGCGGCCTGCGACGGGGCCACCTTCGAGCGCATGCGGCCCCTCTTCTACGCGCTGGGCGAGCGCATCTTCCGGGTCGGCGACCAGCCCGGCCAGGGGGCGACGGTCAAGACCGTCAACCAGCTGCTGTGCGGGGTGCACATCGCGGTCGTGGCGGAGGCCTTCGCGCTGGCCGCCAAGGTGGGCGTCGACCTCCAGGTGCTGCTCGAGATCATGGGCGGCTCGGCCGCCTCGAGCTGGATGCTCAAGGATCGGGGGCCACGCATGCTGCAGGACGACCCCCAGGTCAGCAGCGCGGTCGACATTTTCGTCAAGGACCTGGGCATCGTGCTCGAGGCGGGGCGCGAGGCCCAGGCCGCGCTGCCGATCGCCGCGGTCGCCCACCAGCTGTTCCTGGCCACCTCGGGGCGCGGCGAAGGCCGGGCCGACGACAGCCAGGTCATCCGCAGCTACTACGCCCTGAACGGCACCAAGTAAGCCGCCCTCGCCCGCCCGCGCCGCCATGTTCCTGCAGATCGCCAGCATCGTCTTTCCGGTCTTCGCGGTGATCGTGCTCGGCTTCGTGTATGGCCGCCGCCACCGGCCCGACATGATCGCCACCAACCAGGTGAACATGGACATCTTCGTGCCCGCGCTGGTCTTCTCGGCCCTCGCCAGCCACGCGTTCTCGCTGGCGGACGTGCAGTGGGTGGCGATCGGCGGCATTGTCATCGTGCTCGGCTCCGGGCTGCTCGGCCTGCCCATCGCCCGCGCTCTCGGCCATGCACCCCGCACCCTGCTGCCACCGATGATGTTCAAGAACGCCGGCAACATGGGCCTGCCCCTGCTGCTGCTGGCCTTCGGCGAGGCCGCGCTGCCGGCGGCGGTGATCCTGTTCCTGGTCGAGAACGTGCTGCACTTCACCCTCTCGACCCTGTGGCTGGGCAGGAGCGCCAACGTGTTGCGGGTGCTGCGCGAGCCGGTGTTCATCGCCGGGGCGGCCGGCATCTTCGTCAGTGCCACCGGCGCGGCCCTGTGGCCGCCGGTGCTCGCCGCCTTCAAGGTGGTGGGCGACGTCTCCACCGGCCTGATGCTGTTCGCCCTCGGCGTGCGGCTCAACACCGCCCCGTTCGCCGAGTGGCGCATCGGCCTGGTCGGCGCGGTGGCGACCCCGGCCACCGGCATGGTGCTGGCCGGCCTGTACTGCTGGATCTTCGGCCTCTCGTCGGCGGAGACCGACGTGCTGCTGCTGTTCGGCGCCCTGCCCCCCGCGGTGCTGAACTACATCTTCGCCGAACGCTACGGCCAGGAGCCGGACAAGGTGGCCGCCATCGTCATCGTCGGCAACCTCGTCGCGCTGCTGTCCATCACCCTCGCTCTGGCGATCCGGCTGGCCGCATGAGTCCATCGCCGCCGCGCTGAGCGCCCCCACTTCCTTCCGAAACGCACACGCCGTGCGGCGCCCTCCGGCGCTGCGCGCAGGAGACCTACGACCATGGAAAACGTGACACCCACCCTGCTGGCGGACGCCATCCGCTTCCTCTCCATCGACACCATCGTCCATGCCGGCGAGGGTCACCAGGGCGTGCCGCTGGGCATGGCCGAGATCGCCACGGCCCTGTTCACGCGCCACCTCAAGTTCAACCCGGCCGACCCCACCTGGCCGGACCGCGACCGCTTCGTGCTATCGAACGGCCATGGCTCGATGCTGCTGTACTCGCTGCTCTACCTGACCGGCTACGACAAGATCAGCCTCGACCAGGTCAGGACCTTCCGCGAGCTGGGCTCCCACTGTGCCGGCCACCCGGAGATCGACCCCGCGGCCGGCATCGAGGTCACCACCGGCCCGCTCGGCCAGGGCATCGCCAACGCCTTCGGCATGGCCGTGGCCGAGGCCTATCTGAACGCCCGCTTCGGCGACGCGCTGGTGGACCACCATACCTACGCCTTCGTCGGCGACGGCTGCCTGCAGGAGGGCGTCGGCCAGGAGATGATCTCGCTGGCCGGCCACCTGCGCCTGGGCAAGCTGATCCTGTGCTGGGACGACAACCGCATCACCGACGACGGCTCGACCGAGCTGTCGATCAGCGAGGACGTGGCGGCCCGCTTCCGCGTCGCCGGCTGGCACGTGATCGAGGTGGACGGCCACGACCTGGAGGCGGTCTCCCACGCCCTGGCCCTGGCCCGCAAGGACCCGCGCCCGTCAATGCTCGCCTGCCGCACCATCATCGGCCGCGGCCTGCCCCGCGTGCAGGGCCAGCGCGGCGGCCACAGCGCCCGCCTCTATCCCGAGGACGCCGCGGCCGCCCGCGAGCTGCTGGGCTGGACCCACCCGGCCTTCGAGATTCCCGCCGACATCCTCGACACCTGGCGCACCGCCGGCCGCCGCAGCCAGGCCGAACACGCCGCCTGGCACCAGCGCCTGGCCGCGCTGCCGGCCGACGAGCGAGCGGAATTCGAGCGGGTGCAGGCCGGCAAACTGCCCGAGGGCTGGCGCCAGGTGCTGCAGGACTACAAGCGCGAGGCGGCCGCCCGTGCGGAAGCGACGCCCGGCATCTTCGCCTCGGCCGAGATCAACGACCTCCTGGCGCCCGTGCTGCCCGAGCGCCTCGTCGGCTGCGCCGACCTGGAAGCGCCGACTTCCCACAAGCGCAGCCTGCAGGCCTTCACCGCCGAGGACCGCCGCGGCGCCTACGTGCATTGCGGCGTGCGCGAACATGTCATGGGGTCGATGGCCAACGGCATCGCCGCCCACGGTGGCGGCATCGCCCTGGCGGTGACCTACCTGGCCTTCTCCGACTACGAGCGCCCGGCCATGCGCATGGCCGCGCTGATGGGCCTGCCGGTGAAGTTCGTGTTCAGCCACGACTCGATCGGCGTCGGCAAGAACGGGCCGACCCACCAGCCGGTGGAGATCCTGGCCTCCCTGCGCGCCATGCCCAACATGCTGGTGATGCGCCCGGCCGACGCGGTCGAAGCCGCCGAATGCTGGGAGATCGCGCTCGAACAGGCCCGCACCCCGGCGAGCATGGTCTTCGCCCGCCAGGCCCTGCCCACGGTGCGCACCGCACATGCCGACGACAACCTGTCGCGCCGCGGCGCCTACGTGCTGGCCGAGGCCGAAGGCGGCCCGCGCGCGGTGACGCTGCTGGCCACCGGCTCGGAGGTCAGCATCGCCCTAGCGGCGCGTGCCCGGCTGCAGGCGGACAGCATCCCCACCGCGGTGGTCTCGATGCCGTGCTGGGAACTCTTCGACCAGCAGGACGCCAGCTACCGGGCCGAGGTGCTGGGCAACCACTGCGTGCGGATCGGCGTCGAGGCCGCCATGCGCTTCGGCTGGGACCAGTACCTGGGCCAGCGCGGCAGCTTCGTCGGCATGCCCGGCTTCGGCGCCTCGGGTCCGGTCGACGGGCTCTACGAGCGCTTCGGCATCACCGCCGAGGCCGTTGCGGCCGAAGCCCGCCGCCTTCTCTGACTCCGCCTGGAAAAAGCCCATGGAAAAGATCGTCTTTCTCGACCGCGCCACCCTCGCGCCCCAGATCCACCTGCGCGAACCCGGCTTCGGCCACACCCTCGTGACCCACGCGCGCACCCGCCCGGATCAGGTGGTCGAGCGCCTCGCCGGTGCCACCATCGCCATCACCAACAAGGTGCCCTTGCGGGCCGAGGCGCTGGCGCAGCTGCCCGGCCTGAAGCTGATCGCGGTGGCCGCCACCGGCACCGACTGCGTGGACAAGGCCTACTGCCAGCAGCACGGCATCGCCGTCGCCAACATCCGCGGCTACGCCGTCAATACCGTGCCCGAGCACGCCTTTGCGCTGATCCTTGCCCTGCGCCGCAACATCGTCGCCTACCGGCAGGACGTGATCGACGGCGCCTGGCAGCGCTCCGGCCAGTTCTGCTTTTTCGACCACCCCATCCACGACCTGGCCGGCGCCCGCCTGGGCATCATCGGCGAGGGCGTGCTGGGCCAGCGGGTGGCCGAGATCGGCCGCGCCTTCGGCATGACGCCGCTGTTTGCCGCCCACAAGGGCCGCAGCGACATGGGCAGCCTGTACACCCCGTGGGCGGAGGTGCTCGCCAGCAGCGACATCATCAGCCTGCACAGCCCGCTCACCGCGGTGACACGCGGCATGATCGCGCTGCCGGAGTTCCGCGCCATGGGCCGCAAGCCCTTGCTGATCAACACCTCCCGCGGCGGGCTGGTGGACGAAGCTGCGCTGGTCCAGGCCCTGGACGAGGGCCTGATCTGCGGCGCCGGCTTCGACGTCACCGACGGCGAGCCGCCCGCCGCCGACAGCCCGATGATGCACATCGCGCGGCGCCCCAACGTGATCCTCACCCCCCACGTGGCCTGGGCCTCCGACGAGGCCCAGCAGGCCCTCGCCGACCAGCTCGTCGGCAACCTCGAGTGCTTCGTCGCCGGCCGCCCGCGCAACCTGGTCGAGGGCGGGCACTGATGAGCACCGAGCCCCGGGCGCTGCTGCGCCGCATGTTCGATGCGGCCATCGCCGCCGCCCAGCCCGCCCTGTGCGTGCCGCCCCACCTGCCCCAGCCGCCCAGGGGCCGGCTGCTCGTGATCGGTGCCGGCAAGGCCTCGGCGGCCATGGCCCGCGCCGTCGAGGATCACTGGGACGGCCCGCTCTCCGGCCTGGTGATCACCCGCTACGGCTACGCGGTGGACTGCCCGCGCATCGAGATCGTCGAGGCCGCCCACCCGGTGCCCGACGCGGCCGGCATCGCCGCCACCCAGCGCATGCTTCGGATGGTGTCCGGACTCACCGCGGACGACCTGGTGCTGTGCCTCATGTCGGGTGGTGGCTCGGCCCTGCTGAGCGCCCCGATCGACGGCGTGTCGGCCGAAGACAAGCAGGCGATCAATCGCGCGCTGCTGCGCTCCGGCGCCACCATCACCGAGATGAACTGCCTGCGGCGGCACCTGTCGGCCATCAAGGGCGGCCGGCTCGCAGCCGCCTGCCACCCGGCGCGCGTGCTCACGCTGATGATCTCCGACGTGCCGGGCGACGATCCGATCGACATCGCCTCCGGTCCGACCGTGGCCGACCCCACCACCTGCGCCGATGCCCTCGCCATCGCCGATCGCTACGCCATCGCGCTGCCGCCCGCCGCGCGGGAGGCCCTGGCGAGCGGCCGGGGAGAAAGCATCAAGCCCGGCGACCCGCGCCTGACGCGCAGCGAGGCGAGGATCGTGGCCGCACCGCAACGGGCCCTCGAGGCCGCCGCCGCCGTGGCCCGTGAAGCCGGCATCGCGGTCCACATCCTGGGCGACAGCCTCGAAGGCGAAGCCCGCGAGGCCGGCCGACTGATGGCCGGCGTCGCCCGCCAGGTGGCCCGGCGAAGCCAGCCTTTCGTGCCCCCGGCCGTGCTGCTGTCCGGCGGCGAGACCACCGTGACCGTGCGCGGCGACGGCCGCGGCGGACGCAACGTCGAATTCCTGCTGGCCCTGGCCCTGGCCCTGGACGGCGAACCCGGCATCCACGCGCTGGCCGGCGACACCGATGGCGTGGACGGCGCCGAGGAGATCGCCGGCGCCCTCGTCGCGCCGGACACCCTCCCCCGCGCCTGGTCCCGGGGGATGCGCCCGGCCGAGAGCCTCGACCGCAACGATGCGCACACCTTTTTCGAAACCCTGGGCGACTCGGTGATCACCGGCCCCACCCGCACCAACGTCAACGACTTCCGCGCCGTGCTGGTCACCTGAAACGCAGGCCCGCCGCCTAGACCCATTGGATCGTCAGGCACCGCGCAACGAGCTTGCGGGGCATTTCTCGCCCTGCAAACTCGTTCTTGCCGCGGTGATTCCCGTCAGCTGGGGGCGACGGGGCGACTGTGCCTTCATTCGCTTTCGCTGGCCATCGGTGCGTACCACTGTCCGAAGCATTCGTGCATTCAGGACCGATCGGCAGAGACACGGGAGTCCTTCGAACCAGGCATGTCACCCTTCGGTTGCGGAGACGCCCGGTTCCTGCCCTGAGTTTGCCCTCAGAACGACAAAGCCATACAGAATCGGCGGACCACGTTGACTGCGGAACTGCCCGCGATGCCTTCCCATGCCGATTGCCGCGCTGCGTTGCGACTGTCCTTTCAGTCCGCCCGGCGTAGCGGCGCCAGGGGAATAGAATGGCGGCGCGGGCATCGTCGAGGCCTGGAGCGCCACCGGCCAATCCATCGGGGGTTGGTGCTGGCGCCGGCAAGCGACCCACCCCGCAGGGACACCGAATCCTGCCCCCAAGGGAGCGACCGAACATGAGTCCCCTGCCGAAAATGTCCGATTTCGTCGAGATCGCCGCGGCCGAGTATGTGAGCGAAACGGGCAGCAGCACCCTGGATCCCCGTTGGATCGCCGAGTTCTTCCAGGACTGCGGCGTGCTGGAGGCCTATCCGCGGCAGGATCTGGTGGCCTTCCATGCCCTGGTGCAGAAAGCCATCGACCAGGCAGCCGACCGCAGCGCCAAACAGGCCCGCCTGCATGTCCAGCAGATGAGCCGCCGAGAACGGAAATTGCGCGGCGCCTGAAACCGGCGCCACGCCCGATGATGCGCGGCCGCGTCAGGTACCGCAGAAGGTGCGGAAGCTCCGAGTGAAGGCCGCCGGTGCCGGTTCGGCGAAGCGGGCCAGTTCCGGCCGCTCCTGGTAGGGCAAGGCCAGCGCCGCCAGCAATTGCTCGAAGGGCGCCAGATCGCCGTCGTCGGTGGCCGCCTCGAGCGCCTCCTCGACCAGATGATTGCGCGCAATCAGCCAGGGATTCACGCCGCGCATGCGCCTCGCGCGGGCGTCCGCGGGCGCCGGCACGCCGGCCGCAGCACACTGCGCGTCCTCGCCTGCACATCGCGCCCGCCAGCGCGCCATCCATGGGTCCAGCGCCCGGTGCTCGCCGAAGAGGCTGCGCAGCGGCGCGTCGTGGCCCTCCGCCGCATCGGCCAGGCGCCGCCAGGCGAGCGTGAAGTCCACCCGGTTGGCCTGCAGCAGGGCGAGCCAGTCCTCTGCCAGCGCCGCGACCTCGCCCTCGCCGGCCCTTGCCTGCGGCTCGAGGCCGAGCTTCGCGCACATGCCGTCCAGCCAATGCCGCTCATAGCAGCCCGGAAAGGCATCCAGCACCTCGGTGGCCAACTCGACCGCCCGTTGCTGCTCGGGGGCGATCAGTGGCAGCAGGGCTTCGGCCAGTCGCGCCAGATTCCAGCGCGCGATGCGCGGTTGCCGGCCATAGGCGTAGCGGCCGAGCTCGTCGATCGAGCTGAACACGGCCTTCGGGTCATAGCTCTCCATGAACGCACACGGGCCGTAATCGATGGTCTCGCCCGCCAGGCTCATGTTGTCGGTGTTCATCACGCCGTGAATGAAGCCGACATGCATCCATTGCGCCACCAGGGCCGCCTGCCGCTCGGCGACGGCGCGCAGGAAGTGCAGATGGCGACACTCACCATCCTGCAGTTCGGGGTAGTGGCGCGCGATGGTGTAATCGGCGAGCCTGCCGACCTGGTCGACCGTGCCGTGGGCGGCGAAGTACTCGAAAGTGCCGACCCGGATGTGGCTGCCGGCGACTCGCGTCAATGTGGCACCGGGTAGCGGCCGATCACGATAGACCTGCTCGCCGGTGGCCACGACCGCCAGTGCACGCGTGCTCGAAATGCCAAGCGCATTCATCGCCTCGCCGATCAGCACCTCACGCAACATCGGGCCGAGCGCCGCCTTGCCGTCACCGCGGCGCGAAAATGGCGTCCGGCCAGAGCCCTTGAAGGCGATGTCACGGCGCCTGCCAAGGCGGTCGATCACTTCGCCGATGAGCAGCGCACGACCGTCGCCGAGCTGGGGCGAAAACTGGCCGAACTGATGGCCGGCGTAGGCCTGGGCAATGGGTGTCGCCTCCATCGGAAGACAATTGCCCGAGAAAATGGCGGCCAGCCCATCCGCATCGTGGTCGGCAAGGCCAAGCTGCAGCTCCTCGGCGAGCGCATGGTTGAAATGCACCAGCCGGGGCGCCGGCGCCGGCTCGGGCTCGCAGGGCGCGTAGAACCCGGGCAGATCGCGAGCGTAGCTGTTGTCGAAGGGAAAACGTACTGGTTCCATGAGCTGATCCTGTTGCCACCCGGCGGCATCCTGGCGGAGCACCCCGCCAGCACAGAGGATAACGGCAGAAACGATTACGTTCGCCCCTCCCGCGCTTGTGGGAATTGCGGCAGGCGGCCGACACCGCGACGGGATCGACCCGGCGGGCCCTGAGACTCGGATCCGCCCTCGCGCCAGACGGCGGCACGTCGGGCCATTCCGGTCAGGACCGCCCCAGCCACACTGCTTCAGGGTGACACGAGGCAGTGGTCGGACCCGCTTGCCGCGTGGTGTAATTTCACTTCCGGTCACAATCCAGGCCGAGATCCCAGCCCGATTCGTCGTTTCTGGGATTGACCATGGGCGCCCCTGACCCGGAGGCATGCGACAACGGTCCCACGGCGCCTGCCGCAATCCGATGCGGTCGAAACAGCGCGTGCCCGAGAGATCGAAACAGAGGGACTGCCATGTACGTGAGCTTCGAGAGCGGGGAGCAAGTCGCAGCTGCGCTGGTCAAGGCCGATCCCGGGGCAAGGGCCTGGTTGCTCCTCGTGGCCGACTGCCATGCGGCTGCCCTGGATGAACTCTTCGCGGCGTGTCGATCGCGGGCCATTGCGGTCTGCGGCGGCCTCTTTCCCGGCCTGATCCAGGGTACCCGCGCGCTCGACCAGGGCATCGTCGCACTGCCGCTGCCACCGGGCAGTGTTTCGGCCGTGGCCATTCTCGGTCGCGAGGGGCCCCGGTGGACCTCGGATCTCCCCGACGCGCAATCGGCCCATCCGTCCTCGATCATGCTCGTGGACGCCAGCGCGCCCCATGTGGACGGGCTGCTCGACGATATCTATGACCGGTACGGCAATCGGATGCGCCACATCGGGGCCGGTGCGGGTTACCGGGACCTGCGCGCCGAACCCTCGATCTTTTCGAGCGAGGGCCTGCAGGCCAACGCCGCGCTGCTGGTCGCGCTGCCACGGCGCCTCAGCCTCGGGGTTCGCCACGGCTGGCGACGCATTGCGGGCCCCTACGTCGCCTCGCGCACCGATGGCAACCGGATCATCGAACTGAACTGGGAGCCGGCCGGGCGCTTCTATCGGCAGCAGGTGGCGATGCAGGAGCCAGCGCTGGCCGACAAGCCGATCTTTCCCGACCTGAACTCGAAGTACCCGCTTGGCGTCGCCAAGGAAGGCAGTGAAGACATCATTCGCGATCCGATCAGAACAACCCGCGACGACGAACTCGAGGTCCTCTCGGACGTCCCGGAGAACGCGCTGATGTACCTCGCTTCGGGCGACCGCGATTCGCTTTTTGAAGCCGCTCGGGAGGCCGTCGCCGATTGCGGCGCACCGTCGGGGATCGCGTCATGCTTCATCTCGGATTGCTACTCCCGGGCCCTGATGCTCGGGCAGGCATTCGAACGCGAGCTCGAGATCGTCACCCATGCCCTCGCCGAACACACGGATGTGATGCCGGAGGGCGTCATGGCCATGGGGGAAGTGGCCGCCAACGGCACACAGAAACTCGAGCTGTTCAACAAGACGATCGTGGTCGGACTCATGTGTCACGAGCCATGAGCGGAATCACCGAGGAACTCCTGCTGCTGTACGAGTTGTCCCTCTCACTGGGGCACTCGCATGATCCTGCCGAGACCAGTCGACGATTCCTGAAAGTGATCATGTCGAGGCGGAATCTCTCGGCGGCCTCGATCTGGTGGCTCGCGGCAGACGCGGGTGAGCGAGCGGGCAGCGCCACACGCCTCACGCTGCTGGAGGCGATACCGCGCGGACAATTCGGCGTCCGCGACCTCCCCACCTCGCACGCCCTGTGGCAAATCGCTCTGACCGGTCAGGCCGCCGTTCGCGCCGGGGGCTTCGAATTCGACGAACTCGCCCAGCAATCCGCCGGTCCAGCGCGATCATTCGCCGTCCTGCCCCTGGCCGGCGACGGTGTGCTGTTGCTTGAATCCGCCGACGCGGAACAGTTCGGTTCGCGGTTCCTCGGTCAACTCCGATCGGTCGTTGCCAACCTCGCGAACGTCATCCGCGGCGGCATGGCGCACCAGGCCCTCCAGGCATCGGAGGCGTCGCTGAGGCGACGCACCGCCGAGCTGGCCACATCGCAAAGGCTCTTGCGGACCATCATCGACACCGCCCCCATGCGCGTCTTCTGGAAGGACCGCGACAGCCGCTACCTTGGCTGCAATCCGGTCTTCGCCCGCGACGCCGGCAGACCCCATCCAGACGATCTGCTTGGCCGATCCGACGAGGAGATGGCATGGGCAGACCAGGCCGCCAGCTATCGTGCCGACGACCGTCTGGTCCTCGACACGGGCGTGGCCCGGCTCGGCTACGAGGAGCCCCAGACCACACCATCGGGCGACCTGATCTGGTTGCGGACCTCGAAGGTGCCCCTCTTTGGCGAGGACGGCGCGGTAATGGGCGTCCTCGGTGTCTACGAGGACATCACCGAAAGCAAGCAAGCCGACATCCGCTTGCGGGAGGCCCTGGTCAACCTGACGGCCGCCCACGAGCTGGCCCAGAACTACCTGGACACGGTCGAGGCCATGATCATCTCCCTCGACACGGAGGGACGCATCCGGCTGATCAATCGCAAGGGTTGCGAGATCCTCGGATTTGCGGAGAGCGAACTGCTCGGTCGCGACTGGTTCTCCACATGCCTGCCACGGGACCCGACGGAAGCGGAGATCCGCGAGGTGTTCCAGCGCATCATGGCCGGGGAGCTGGCGGGCGTCGAATACGTGGAGAACCCGGTGATCACCCGCCAGGGCGAGGCGCGCCTGATCGCCTGGCACAACAGCCTGCTGCGCGACAAGGCCGGCGCAGTGATGGGCAGTCTGTCGGCCGGGGAGGACATCACGGACCGGCGGAGGATCGAGGAGCAGCTCGAGCGTCACCGCGAAGAGCTCGAGGCGCAGGTTCGGGTGAGAACTCAGGAACTGGCCCAGGCCAAGGATGCGGCCGAGGCAGCCAACGTGGCCAAGAGTACCTTCCTGGCCAACATGAGCCACGAGATCCGGACGCCGCTCAATGCCATCACGGGAATGGCGCACCTGATCAAGCGGCAGGGGCTGACGCCGCGGCAGGGGGAATACCTGGCCAAGCTCGAATCGGCAGGAAAACACCTGGTCGCGGTGCTCAACGACATCCTCGACCTGTCGAAGATCGAGGCGGGCAAGCTGACCCTGTCCAGGGACCGGATCGACCTTGCCGAACTGGCAGAGAACGTGCGCACCATGCTGCTGGACGCGGCCCTGGCCAAGGGACTCGACTGCGCCATCGAGTGCTCCGCCGCCCTGCCCACCGTCATCGGAGATTCGACCCGACTGCAACAGGCGCTCCTCAATTACACGAGCAATGCCGTCAAGTTCACCGAGAGCGGACGCATCATCCTGCGCATCCTCGCGGTGGACGAATCGCCGACGCGAATCCGGCTGCGCTTTGAAGTCGAGGACACCGGGATCGGTATCGCAGCGAACGCCCTGCCCCGCCTCTTCAGGCCTTTCGAGCAGGCCGACAACAGCCTGACGCGCGCCTATGGCGGAACCGGGCTTGGGCTCGTGATCACCCGAAAGATTGCCGAGCAGATGGGGGGCGACGCGGGCGCGGCCAGCTCCGAGGGCAAGGGCAGCACGTTCTGGTTCACAGTGCACCTCCCCAAGGCAGACGCGCCTGCCCAGCCGCGACCCGCCACCGCGGCCGCCATCGACTGCGAGGCCCAGCTGCGGACCGAGTGTGCGGGCTGCCGGTTGCTGCTGGTCGAGGACGACCCGATCAATCAGGAGATCGGGAGCCACATCCTGCGCGACGCCGGCCTCCTGGTCGACGTCGCGAATGACGGCATCGAAGCCGTGGGCAAGGCCAGCGCCGGCAGCTTCGACGTCATCCTGATGGACATGCAGATGCCACGGATGAATGGACTGGAGGCCGCACGCGCCATTCGCGCGATGCCCCGGCACGCGGAGACACCGATCATCGCCCTGACTGCCAACGCCTACGACGACGATCGAGCCCACTGCATGGCCGCCGGCATGGACGACTTTCTCTCCAAGCCCACCAGTCCGGAGGCCCTGTTCGCAACCGTATTGAAGTGGTTGCGGCACACCAGGGCGCGCAGTCAGCGGTGACCTGACGCGGCGATTGCCGCCGGGGCCGCTGTTCGAACGGACCGGGGGTGCCCGGAGACCCGTTCAGCGTTTGCGGGCCGGTTGCCGGCACGGTCGGAGGTCGGGACTCGGGCTCGGAAAACGAGCCGGCACCGCCACTGCCGCCCCTGTCGGGTCGGCGCGGCCGAGCCCATCCCTGCGGGGCAGCCCGCCGGCGAGGTGCCGACGGAATTCACGCCCGGGCGTCGCGCGCCCTGCGGGCCGCGTCGGGATGGCCCGACGGGCGTATCGAGGTGGGCCGGCCTGGCCTTGCCAGCGCGGCACACCTCCGACGCCCGCGCAACTTACTGCGCCTGCTGAATGCCTGCGAGCACCCAGCCTGAATGACCGGCACGCGCCTTCACCAGATGCCAGATCTCGTCGATCTCTTCCACGTCCGCGTCCCGTTCCTCCCGGAGCAGGCCGCTGAAGCGGACGCTGGCCACGTAGCGCGTCGCCTCCTCCACGACCTCGATCACCTCGGCATGGATCTCGACGACATCCGTCTTCTGGATGGCGCTGTTGCGCGCGAGGATGTCGGTCTTGATCTCCGCGAACATTTCCGGCGTCGTGAACTCGCGCAGGTCGTCCAGATTGGCAGCGTCATTGGCGGCCTGCAGGCGGATGAAGTTGACCCTGGCCTGCCGCGCGAAGCCCACCGCATCGAAGTCGGCCGGGAGGGTGCCCCCCGCCGCCTGCGCCCCGCCGTGCGCATTCGCGGGGCTCGTGACCTCGGCATGGCTGACGCGCTGGTGCGCCGGGTCGAACGCCGACGGCGCGCCCGCCTCGGGCGTCGGGCCGGCTGCCGCATAACGCAGGCCGCCGGCGCCGGCCGGGTTCGGCTGCAGCGCCCCGGCGCGGCGACGCATGAAGAAGCCGACCGCCATCAGCACCGCCATCACCAGCAGGCCGATCATCATCATCGACGCCAGCTCCTCGCCGAATCCCAGATGGGAGGCCAGCGCGGCCAGGCCCAGGCCGGCGGCAAGGCCGGCCACCGGCCCCATCCACGAACGCTTGCCCGGGGCTGCCTGGGCGGCGGCGCCCGACGGCGACTGGGTCGGCGCCGCGACCGGCGGCTTGCTCGGAGTGGTCATCTGTCTTTGCATGCCGGCGGAACCGCCGGAGCCGAGGCGCTTTGCCGCCTCGGCATCTGACGTGGTCAGGGTCAGGCCCAGTGCCAGCACTGCGACCAGCATCGAAAAGGATCTCATGGGGTCTCCGCTCGGGAAATGGAACAAACGGGCGAAGCATAGCGAGCGGGGTGCAACGGAAACACGTGAGTAAACGAGAGTTTTACTTCGTAAAACACAGAGTGATTGTTGGAAACATCGCGGCCCGCATCATGTCGCGACACCCGCGCCACCCTCAGGCCCGGCGTAGGCGCTGACAGCCAGGATCCGCTGGACGAGCGGATGGTTCTCGCCACGTCGGTTGCGTATCGCATGGATCTCCTCATGCACCTCCTCGCAGCGGCCCAGCAGACGCAGACCGGGCATGAGTCCCACGTCGTCGGAGCCCAGCCGACTCACCGGAAAGACGCCCAGGCCGCGGGCCGCGAAGACCGACATCAGCGCGCTGTCCTCGAACTCGCCCACCACATGCGGTCTCAGCCCCAGTTCCAGGAACCAGCGCTCGAGGCTCGCGCGCAGCATCGAGTGCCCGGTCGGCAGCAGCACGGGCAATCGCTCGAGCGAGGCGGGAAAGCTCTTTGCCTCGTCCTCGCCCACCAGGCCCGAAGGGCCGTACCAGTCCACCGGGGACGAGACCAGGCGTTCGCTGCTGAGCCGCAGGTTCGGGTTGGGCGGCGCGCCCTGCCCGGCGAGGACGAGATCGAGGTGGTGCAGCGCCAGTTCGCTCTGAAGTTGCTCGACTTCCCCCTCGTGGCACACCAGCCGGAGGTTTGGCGTGTCGAGCACCGGCGCCAGCAGGGAATGGGCAGCAAGCTTCGAGATCCCGTCCGAGAGCCCCACCGACAGCCGGACCACGGGATGCGTGGCAGCCTCATGGACCTGGGCCGCCAGGGTCTGGCCGATCTCGAAGATCTGTTCGGCTCGCGCGTAGGCCACCTTGCCGGCTTCGGTCAGCGCGATGCCGCGCCCCGCAGGCTTGAACAGCTGGTGACCGAGCGACTTCTCGAGCTCCCGCACCTGCGCGCTGACGGTCTGGATGGCCATGTCCAGGCGCTCGGCAGCCCGGGCAATCCCTCCCTCCTTGCCCACCATCCAGAAATAGTAGAGGTGACGATAGTTCAGCATGGCGCCCGCTCACTTCGGAAATTACGAACCCGTCCGAAGCTTAAGGCAGCTTGATCCGAAGCGTACGCGCAATCGATCATCCGCCCACCGCAACGACGACCATCGCACGGCCCGGCCCAGTCCCTCGGGAAACACCATGGAATTCCTCCTCGACCCCCAGATCTGGGTCGCCTTTGCGATGCTGACGGCCCTGGAGATCGTCCTCGGGATCGACAACATCATCTTCATCTCGATCCTGGTCGGGCGCCTGCCGCCCCATCTTCGAGACAAGGCACGGCGCCTCGGCCTGGCCTTCGCGATGGGTTCACGGCTCGCCTTGCTCCTGACGCTGAGCTGGGTCATGGGTCTGACCGCCGACCGGGTCTCGGTGCTGGGCCAGGGCATCAGCGGCAGGGATCTGGTGCTGCTGCTGGGAGGTCTGTTCCTGCTCTACAAGGCATCCCGCGAAATCTTCATCGAGGTCGAGGCCCGCGAGCCGCACGTCCCGCCGCAATCCAATGCCGCGGCGCTGAAAGCAGCCGGAAACAGGCTGTTCTGGTTAGTCATCGGCCAGATCGCCGTGATCGACGTGGTGTTCTCGCTGGATTCGGTCATCACCGCCGTCGGCATGGTCGACCAGCTCGGCGTGATGGTCGCGGCGGTCGTCACCTCGGTCGGCGTGATGCTCCTCGCCGCCAGACCCATCGGTGAATTCGTCGACCGCCACCCCTCGGTCAAGGTCCTGGCCCTGGCATTCCTGGTCATGGTGGGCATGGCCCTGACGGCGGAGGCCTTCGACCAGACCGTGCCCAAGGGCTATCTGTACGCGGCCATGGCCTTTTCCCTGACGGTGGAAGCACTCAACATACGGGCAAGGAGCAGGACTTCGCGCAGGCTGCCATGAGCCGCTGCCCCCGTCTGCCGACTTCGACTGACGCCGCTCGAGGGTCTCCGCGGCAAGGACGCCATTGGTTGCAAATCGTGCCACCCGGCCTAATATGCCCGTGTGAGCGATCCCAACCCGCACATGCCATCGCGGCACGCTGCCGAGCGTGCAGCAACGCCAATCGCATTCATTCGTGCCATGGCCGAGGCCCATCGGCGGCAGGGGTCGGATCCGGCGGATGCCCTCGCGCGCGCCGGGATCGATCCTGCGCTACTGGACGATCCGGCCAATCGGGTCACCGCCAAGCAGATGGAGGTGATGTCCGAAGTCAGCATGCGCACGCTGGACGATGAAGCCCTCGGGTGGTTTTCGCAGCCCCTGCCCTGGGGCAGCTACGGCATGCTGTGCCGCGCCTCGCTGAGTTCGCCGAACCTGGAGGTGGCCCTCAAGCGGTGGTGCCGGCACCACCGCCTGCTGACGCGCGACATCCTGCTGACCTTGTCCCAGCACGAAGGACAGGCGCAACTCTCGATCGATGTCCGTCGGCCGCTGGGCGAGTTCAAGGAGTTCTGCCTGGTCACCATCCTGCGGATGAGCCTGGGCTACGCCTGCTGGCTGATCGACTCGCGCCTGCCCCTGCTGCACGCCCATTTCCCGTTTCCCATGCCGGAGCACGTCGAGATCTACCCGCCGCTGTTCTGCGAGGCACTCCACTTCGACGCCGACGCGGCGAACATCGTGTTCGATGCCCAGTATCTGGCGCTGCCGCTGCGCCGCGACGAGGCCGCGCTTCAGGCGATGCTGCGGCGGGCCCTGCCGCTCACCGTGCTTCAGTACCGTCGGGACCGCCTGCTGGTGCAGCGCGTCCGGCAGGTGCTGGGCACCGAGTTGCTCTCGTCGACCACGGCGGAACGGGTCGCCGAGCGTCTCAACGTCTCGGTCCGGACCCTGCACCGGCAACTCCAGGACGAGGGCGCCTCGCTGCAGCAACTCAAGGACGATGCGCGGCGCGAGCGCGCCATCGAACTGCTCGAGCGCAGCACCGCATCGGTCAAGCAGGTGGCCCACGCCGTCGGTTTTCGCAATGACAAGAGCTTCGCCCGCGCGTTTCGCGACTGGACCGGATTTTCGCCCAGCGAATTCCGCGAGCGGGGGACCGGGTGACGCTGCGGCGCAGGCGATGAAAAAAAGTGCCCGGCCGGCAGATCCCGAGAGGAGGAGATCGGTCGCCGGCCGGGCCTGACGAGGGCCATCGTCACAAGGGAGATTGCGGAGGGTCCCGCCGCCAGACGCCTCGGCCCGGCGGCGCGTCGCGCCGTGCGTGTTGCGCAGATGCCCTAGAAGCTCACGATCACCACGGCCTCCAGGTAGAGGTTGCGGTCGTCGTTGCCCTGGGCCGCCTTGACGTCACTGCCGGTCGGCTCATACACGCCCAGCAGGGGCACGAAGGTCAGGTGCTCGTCGATCTGCCAGAAGGCGAAGAGGTCCAGCTCGCGGCCCGCCAGGTCGGGCGCCTGCCCCACCGGCTCGAACTTCCAGAGCTGGGCAAACACCGTCAAGTCCTCGCGCGGCGTCACGGAGAACTCCAGCCGGTCGACGCGGTTGCCGCTGTTGGCGGGGCCTGCATAGTTGGATGCCACCTCGCCCTGGAACCAGGTGCCGAGGCCGCGGCTCAGGCCGAAGAACAGCGGATCGAAGGCCTCGTTCTCGGTCGTGCCCGGCTTGTCGGCGCTGAAGCGGGCATGGCGAAAGTTGGCCGTCGGGCTCCAGGCCAGGTCGGCGAAGGTCCAGCCGGCCTCGACGGTCCAGGCGTTGGCGTCGTTCTTCACCGCCGTGCTGCCGCCGCGCTCGTCCACGTACTCGGCCAGCAGCAGGAGATTGTCGACCCCCAGGCTGCCCTGCCCGCGCAGGCTGGTGACGCGCATGCCATCGCGCTGGTCCCACAGGCCGAGGCCGGCGCCCTGCTTCACGTCGAGCACCTTCATGTAGCTGAGGCCCAGCGTCCCGAGGCCCTCGGACACGAGTTCGAGATTGAGGCCGGCCAGTTCGGTGTCCTGCTGGTAGGGATTGTCGGACTTCAGCCAGAACGCGTCGCCGCGCAGCGGGCCGGCCGGATCGACGCGCAGGATGGCCGTATTGCCGAAGGACTTCTGCGCCGCCAGGTAGTAGGCGCCGCCGCGGTCCACCTTCACGCCGAGCGGCTCCAGCCCCTTGCCCAGGTTGATCCGGTCGCCGGCGATCAGGAAGCCGTCGCCGAGCTGGAACTGCTGCCGGCCGACCGACAGGTCCCACACCCCGCCGTCGGAACGCCAACCGGCGTAGGCATCCTCGACCGAGGCCTTGCGCTCGCTGCCATCGGTCAGGCCGGCGGCATCGCCATCACCCCAGGTGCCCTGGGCGATCAGGCCGAAGCCCCCGTAGAGCTCGCCACCGGCCGCAGCGGTCGTCCCGCTCAGCAGCGCGTGAAGAAAGCCTTCCTGCCAGGTCTTTCCGCCTTCGCCGAGATAGTCCTCGCTGGTGGAAAACACGCCGGCCATGCCATCGATGCCCAGGCCGAGCGTGGTGCCGTCCTGCTCGTACAGGGTCGCGGCGGTGGCCGCGCCGTGGCCCGCAACGCCCGCCAGCAGCGCCGCCATCAGTCCTTGAAGTCGCATATCAGAGTCTCCTCGAATCAGGATTGCGGACGAAGTCCGCCCCCGGGCGCCCGTCGGGGCGCCCGGAATGCCCGCCGCGGCGGGCCCGGTAGGTGGGGGGTCAGCGGATGAAGACCTGCGCGGTGCCGAGCGACATGTCGCCGCCGGGCAGCTCGATGTTGCCGAGCTTCGCCAGCGTGTCCGCGTCGTAGATCGCCACGTCGTTGAAGGTGCCGGTGAGATACATGCGGTCGCCGCTGGTGCTCGGGATCACCGCGTAGTAGGTGTGCTCGAGCTCCGCCGCGCCGATCAGCTTCTGCTGGCGCACGTCGTACTTGGCCAGCCGATGGAGCAGCCCGAACATGATGTTGGGGTCCTTGGGCGAGCGCGCGCCGGTGAAGTAGATCTCGGTCAACGGTCCGAAATCGCGCGCCTCGGTCTGGCCGCTCTCGAGGTTCACGTTGAGGTAGCCATACAGGTACTCGGCCGTGGCCGGGTCCTGCTTGTCGTCGGTAAAGCGGGCCGTGGTGTAGAGCAGCGTGAAGTCCCGGGTGGGGGTCTGCACGGGCCACACGGACAGCACGTCGACCGGCGCATAGGACGGCCGCTGCCAGTCGCGGATCGGCAGCGCAAGTTCCCGCTTTCCGGTATGCACATCGACCTTGAAGATATTCGCGCCCACCATGTAGAGCGAGCCATCCGCGGCCCCCTGCAGCATCGTGACCTGGCGCGGCGCCGGGAAGGACCGGATCGGCCGGGCATCGACGCCTGCGGCGGTGTCGTACACCACCAGGCGCGGCTCGCCCACTTCGTAGTGGTCCTTGTGGAGCGTGGTGGGGTTGTAGACCGCATAGGCCTCCTTGCCGTCGACGCTCAAGGCGAACGAGAAGATCGACTTGGCACGCACCTCGGGTGCGGGCGACAGCTCGGCCTGGAAGTGCACCTGGCAGTCGTCGAGGCGGACGCCATAGATCGTGCCGAAGCGGTTGTTCAGGATGTAGGCGGTCTTGCGGTCGGGCGCGATCTGCACCATTCCCGGCCCGAAGGCGCCCGGCAGCGCGCAGGTCTTGAAGACGCTGTTGTCCTTCAGGTCGAGCACGTTCAGGTTGTTGGGGTGGTTCACCACCACCATGTACTCGGTGCCGGCCTGCAGTGGCCGGCTCTCGTTGGCGGCCTGGGCCGGCAGGATCGTGCCGGCGCCGAGGGCGGCCAGCGCGGCAACGGTGCGCACGGCACCCGGGAAGGTCGTGTGGGTCATGGCGTGCTCCGCGCTCACAGTTTGTCGGCCGGAAAGACCGTGCCGAGGTTGCGCCAGTCCTCTTTCGAGTTGGCCGCGTCCTTGTTCCAGTCCGGGTAGGTATTCATCATGTCGGGCACCTGCGCCGGCCACCAGCAGGGGTCGGAACAGCCGTAGAGATCCGCCTCCATGGGCTGGCACAGGGAACTGACCCCGCCGAACACGTCGATCTCCCAGCCCGGGTCGGTGGTGGATGCGCAGCCTGCGATCGCGCTCATGGCCACGACTTCCTCGACGCGCCCCTCAGCCACCGCCTGCTCGAGCTTCTGCGCCTTGTTGTTGATTGCCTTCAGATGTTTCATTTCGCGCTCCTCGGCGTGATGTGCTGTTCGATGAAGGCCGGATTGCCGGCCATGATTCGGCTGTAGACCGTGATCCCGAAGTCCACCCAGTCGCGCATCAGGTCGCAGTAGTGGTAGGTGGGGTGGGCCGGATCGCCGTAGCGCGCGTAGCTCTCGTGGTAGCAGCCGCCGGAGCACAGGTTGCGGATGCGGCAGGTCTCGCAACCGGTGCCTTCGCGGTCCAGCCGCTGCGACAGGAAGCTGCCCAGCTCCTCGCGCTTGATGCCATCCCGCACATTGCCGAAGGTCGGCAGGGACGAGCCCGTGAAGCGATGGCAGAGGTTGAGTTCGCCCTTGTGGTCCACCGCCAGCATCTTCAGGCCGGCCCCGCAGGGCAGTGCCTTCTTGTGGCCCTCGTGCAGGTCGGTGATCAGCTGGTGCAGGTTGGAGAAGCCGATGTTGCGGCCCGCCAGCGCTTCCTCCAGGTAGCGCTCGCCGAGCCGCTTCATGCCGGCAAAGACCGCCACCAGCTCTGCCTCGGTAAGGTTGAAGGTGCTGATGTCACCCGAGGTGACCGGGGCGAAGCCGACCTCGGCGAAGCCGAGTTCGTTGAACAGGTGATCCCAGATCCGCTCGACCTCGGTGGTGCCGCGGGTCAGCGTGACCCGCGCCCCCACCGGCCGCGCGTCGTAGCGCGACAGCAGGCGCTCGGCCTTGCGCCGGACGGTCTCGTAGGTGCCCTGGCCATTGACCGTCAGGCGATTGCGGTCGTGGATCGCCTTGGGGCCGTCGATGCTGATCGACAGCCCGAAGCGGTGCGCGTTGAGCCAGTCGATGGTGGCCTCGGACAGCATCGTGGCATTGGTGGTCATGACGAAGTCCACCTGCTTGCCCAGGGCCGGGAAGCGCGCCTCGCAATAGGCCACCACCTCCTTGATCAGCGGCAGGTTCGAGAGCGGCTCGCCGCCGAAGAAGACCACGTTGTAGCGCGTCTCGTCGGGCGACTCGCGCAGCAGCATCTCGATCGAGTCGCGTGCCGTCTCGAAGGCCATCTTGCGGCCGGCGGAGGGCTTGTCGAGGTCCTCCTTGTAGCAGTAGGTGCAGCTCAGGTTGCAGCCGGTGTTCACGTTCAGCACCACGGTGCTGAGCGGGAAGGTGTCCACCGTGCGGGCCGCTGCCGGCGCAGACGCTGGGCGCCCGTCGCTGACGAACTCCAGCGCCATCAGGTCGCGCAGGGTCTCGCTGATGTCGGCGGCGGCGAAGCGCTGGCCGAGGCCCTGGACCAGGGCCTCGGCCGAGTGACTGCCGCGGCGGATACGGTCGATCAGGGCGGCGGTCAGTTCGTCGACCGCGAACAGCGAGCTCGTCGGGATGTGAAAGAGCATGCGTGCGTCATCGACCCGCAGCTCGTGCAGATTGTGGTGAACCAGATTCAGGACGGTGTCCATGGGAGCCTCCGCGTGTCGGGGTGTGCATGGGGCAGGCGGACCTGCCGGAAAGGGGCGGACATCCGCGCGCTCACGGGATCGGCGGGTTGTTCCAGCGCGGCACCGTCACGATCAGGTGTCCTTCGCCACGCACCACCTCCGCGCCCTGCCCCACCTCGGCAAGCACCTTCAGGTTGCCGGCGTTGTTGGTCATCATCCGGCGCGCCGGGTTGGGCCCGGCGCCGCCCGGGACGAAGACCCCACTGTCAGCATCCATGACCCCGGCGAACTGCACGTCCTTGTCGCGCTCGGCCTGCTCGTCGAAGGGCGCCACCGACCATCGGGCGGGGAAGACCCCGATCCGGTAGTCATCCGCCGTCCCGATCTGCCCGTCCGCACCGGCGGCCCAGGCCTCGGCATCGAAGCGTCCCTCGACCTTGGCGGTCGGCGTGCCGTTGCCGCCGATGCGCGCCACCGCGAACTCGGGCACCACCCTGACCGCGTCGATGCGCTCGAAGACCGCCAGCGCGCCGCCGCTGGCCTGGCCCACCGTCACCGGGGCGACACCCCGGGCCGAGGCGCCTGCGCGCACCCTGACCACCACCTCGGTGGCGCTGCGCCTGGCAACGCCGAGCAGCTCGATGCCCTCCGCCAGGCGCACGTCGCCCGCCAGCTCGGTCCCGACGATCCGCAGTTCGGCCTCCTGCCCCACCTTCAGGTAGGCCGGATACACCGACAGCACGCGGCTGTTGCCTGCCTGCTGCCGGCTGGCGACGATATCGGCGCCGACCTCGTCGTGGTCGCGCTGGAACATGCGGCCCCGCATCAGCCCCGGCTCGACGGCCAGCACCTGTCGCATCGGCGTTCCGTCGAGCTGCAGGTCGGCACGCCACTCGTAGCCGGTGTAGACCACCGCCTGCCCCTGGCCCTTCAGCGCGCTGCCGTCATCCCAGGCGCCCTCGAAGCTGACCGCATGCCGGTCCTTGCCGGCCAGGGTGCTCACCGTCATCACGCCGCTGAAGCCGCCCCGGCCCGGCATCTGGCCACTGACCGTCCATTGCCCGTCCACCGCCGGCGGCGTGCTGGCCCGCCACGCTTTCCAGGCCTCGGTGTCGAGCGGCTGCGACCGGGCGAGCCCGGGCGCCACCTCGTCCAGCGCCACCGTGAACCAGTCGCGGTCGCGACCCCACATCTGGTACTCGGTGGTGGCGAACTGGCCCAGGTGGAAGTGCACCAGCCGCTGCCAGTCCTCCGGCGCCCGGCGCTGCAGGCGGACCCGCGCCCCCGAGTGGCAGCGGGCGCACATCTGCGCGAACTGCTCCGACTCGAAGGACTCCGGCGTGTTCAGGCGGCGCTCGAGCGCGTAGCGGAAGCCCGCTGTCTCGGACGGCGCGAGGCCCTGCGTGTCGGCCAGGTACTTGACGACACTGCGCCGCTCCTCGTCGGTGATCTTCAGGCCGTGCATGACCTGCATCCGCGCCACCGACATCAGCCAGCCTTCCGGCGTCTTGCGCTGATTGCTGATGCGGCTGAAGACACCGTCCTGCTCCACATGGCAGGCGGTGCACTTGCCGTGCAGCACGGCCTCGGCGGAGGCGCCTGCCGGCGTGGCCGCCAGCATGGTTCCCAGCACGGTCAGGGCGCCCATCGCCCGCGCTATCGTTTTCCTGTTCAAGACCGGATCTCCTTTGGCTTCATGTGAATGCGTGCGTGTCGGGAAGGCCGGGCTTGCCACCGGCACCGCGCCATCCAGCGGGGCGCGGCTGACCATCGGAAGCCCTGCCGGGGCGTTCAAGGGGGCATCGCAAGATCCACCCCGTCGCGTCCCGGCCCGGCCGGGGCGTCGGAACCCAGCCCCCGCGCCCGCCGTCCGTGCAAAGCCCTTCACGACCGCAACATTTCCCCCATGGCCGCGAACCGATCGAACCGGTGCGCGGCGGGTTGGATGCCAAGGTATTCGGCTGGCGGGAAAGGCGTTATCCGAAAACGGCAAGCCGTTCGCCGGACAGGGAGGACGGGAGCGCACCCGCGGCGCATGGCGCGCCGCGATGCGCCTGCCGCAGGTTCGCCGAACGGCACTGGCACGCCTGGAACGGGTTCGGGCAGGGCTCGGGAGGCACGGGCAGGGGCGTCGAGGACGCGCGCGCCCATGCCCGGTTGCCGATCCCGGCTATCCGGCTGGGTTGGTCACGGAGGGAATCGTCCGCGCCGGGCGGAGGGAGGGTGCCCGAAGCATGAAGGGTGTTGCGGGCCCCTCAGGCTGTCAGCTGCGGGCCGGCGGCGACCGCCGCCATATCAACGCATCAAGCCGCCCGGATCACACCAGCTCGGGCACCGGCAGCCACCGGGCGACCCTGTGGTAGAGGACCTCGGGTTCGATGGGCTTGGTCATGAAATCGTTCATCCCGGCTTCCAGGCAACCCGACCGGTCCGCTTCGAAGGCGTTGGCCGTCAAGGCCACGATCGGCACGGACAGGTGCAGCAGCCGGCGAATCCGGCGCGTCGCCTCGAGGCCGTCCATGACCGGCATCTGCATGTCCATCAGGATCAGCGCATAGCGGTTGGCGCTGGCCAGTTCGAGCGCCTCCGCGCCATTGCGGGCCACATCGACGGTGAGCCCGACCTCCTGCAGGAGGGCGACGGCGATCTCGCGATTGGTGGGCTCGTCTTCCGCCAGCAGGATCCGCTGCCCCCCGGCGATGCGCCGCAGGCCGGTTTCGGCCGGCTCGGCTGCTGCCAGGGCCCGGGATCGACCGGCCGGCTGCTTCCTGAGGCGGACCGTGAACCAGAAGGTGCTCCCTTCCCCGAGCTGGCTCTCGACCCCCGCATCGCCGCCCATGGCCTGGGCCAGCTTGCGCGTGATGGCGAGCCCGAGCCCGGTGCCGCCATACTTGCGGGTCATCGAGTTGTCCGCCTGCTCGAAGGCCGAGAACAGCCGCCCCTGGGCCTCGCGGGAGATGCCGATGCCCGTATCGGAGACCGAAAAACGGATGTCGAGGTCCCTTGCTCGCTCCTCCACCCGCTGGACACGGACCTCGATGTGTCCCTGCTCGGTGAACTTCACGGCGTTGGAGAGGTAGTTCAGCAGGGCCTGCTGCAGTCGCGTCGCATCGCCGACGATCCCCTCGGGCAGGGTTGCGATAATCGAATGCACCGACAGCCCCTTGCGCGCTGCGTCGCTGCCGACGATCTCGATGGTCGAGGCCACGATCCGGTCGATGTGGACCGGCTTTTCGTCGATATGAAACTTGCCGGCCTCGATCTTGGAAAGATCGAGAATCGCATTGATCACTTCGAGCAGGTGGCGCCCGGCCATCTCGATCTTGTCCAGACGCTCCGACTGCTGCCGCTCCAGGCCACTGCGGCGCAGCAGATGCGCCATGCCGTTGATGGCGTTCAGCGGCGTCCGGATCTCGTGGCTCATGTTGGCCAGGAAGGCACTCTTGGCCCTGTTGGCGGCCTCGGCTGCCTCCTTGGCCTGTGCCAGCTGGCGGGTGCGGACCTGGACCTGTTCCTCCAGGTTGACCTTCTGGTTCTCGAGCAGGCCCTTCGCTTCCTTCTCGAGGCCGATATCGCGCACGACCGCGATGAAGCAATCCCTGCCACCCAGCTGCGCCTTGCGCAGGCTCGTCTCGACCCAGAAGAGGCTGCCGTCGTCGACGCGCCGCGCCCGCCACTCGAAGCGCTGCGGGCCCTCCTGTGCGGCGGCCCGGAACCATCGCCTGGCCTCGACACCGGAATAGGGCGCATCGCCCTCTGACAGTTCGTCGATCGTGATGCCGTCGAGCCGGGCGGGTTCGAGCCCGTACAGGTCGGAGACCCGCGGGTTGACGTGGATGATGTCGCCCGTGTCCGCGGCGACGATGAAGATGGCCTCTCCGACCGACTCGAACACGCCGCGGAACTTGGCCTCGCTCTCCTGCAGCCCCGCTTCGGCCGTGCGGCGCGCGGACACCTCGCGCCTGAGCCGATAGACCCACAGGGAGGCCAGCGCGAGCAGCGCCACGGAAATCAGGCCGTAGAGCAGCACGATCCGCACCGGCAGCCCCTGCGCGATCTGCACTGCCATCCAGCGATTCCGGATTTCGTCCTGCGCGCGCTCGGGAATCGATGCGAGGGTCTTGTTGAGGATGCTGAGCAGTTCCGGATGCGCGTGGATCACGGCCATGCTGTGATTGCTCTGGTATTCGGTGGTGCCGGAATTGCGGAGGTTCAGTTCGCCGGAGCGCTGGATCAGGTAGTTCATGGACGGCGCATCGCCCACGTAGGCGTCCGCCGCGCCCTCCCGCAACATGCGGAACGCCTCGACCTCGTCGGCGGTCGGCACGAGCGTGATGTCGGGGTAATCCTGGGCCAGCAGTTCCTGCATGAAGTAGCCCTGCTCGATGGCGACCCGCTTGTGGCGCAGATTGCGCAAGTCGCCCACATAGCCCTTGGTGCCGTCGCTGACGATGACGATCGGCGACCTGAAGAAGGGCTGCGTGAAGCTGAGGTAGGTCCGCCGCTCCGGCGTGCTGACGGCATCGCTCAGCATGTCGAGCTCGCCGGCCCGGGCCATGTCCAGGGTTTCCTGCCAGGTCTTTCCCTTGACGATCTCGAAGCGGACGCCGAGTCGGGATTCGAGCAGGCGCAGGATGTCGGCGTTGATGCCCAGGTAGGCGCCCGCCTCGTCCAGCCATTCGTAGGGTGCGAAGTCCCGATCGATGCCGACACGGATCACCGGATGGGCCGCCAGCCAGGCCACCTCCGCCTCCGTCAGGGTCAGGGTCGGACGGCTCGACAGCACGAAACGTTCGAGTTGGCGTTCCGTCAGTCGGGGCGCCAGGTGCCGCTCGGCGTAGACAGCGGCCAGCCGGCGCAGGCGCGCGGGGTCCAGCATGCCCATCGGTACGCCTTCGGGCACGATCATCTTGCGCAGTTCGTTGGCCTCGAACTGTAGGTGTTCCACGCTGAGCTCGCTGTGGTACGTGTCCTTGATCAGCCGGATCATTTCATCCGGATGCTCCAGCGCATAGGTCCAGCCCTTGAGGCTGGCCCGGACAAACCGGTTGACCCGCTCCGGATGCGCCTGCAGTTCGCGTTCGCTCGTGAAGGTCAGGTCACCGTAGAAATCCAGGCCGTAGTTCTGCGGATTGATGATATTGACCGGGATGCCCCGGGTCTTGAAGTAATACGGCTGGTCGGTCAGGTAGGCCGACATGACGTCGACCTTGCCCGACGCAAGATCGTCCTTGTCGTAGGTGTGGGGCACCAGCTGGTACTTGTCCGCGGTCAGGCCGGAGTCCTCCAGCAGGGCCCGCAAGGGGCCCTCGTCGCTGCCCTTGGCATCGAACATCAGGCGCTTACCTTCCATCTCGTAAGGACTGATGATTCCCGAGGACTGCAGGCTGATGAAGACCAGCGGATCGTGCTGGAAGATGGCGGCCAGGGCCACGATCGGTGCCCCCTTGGCGTAGTCGGCGACAATGCCCGAGTCACCGATCCCGTATTCGGCATCGCCACTCACCACCGAATGGACAACCGTCCGGTTGGGATCCAGGGGCCGGATGTCCACCTCCAGGCCCTCGTCGGCGTAGTAGCCCTGGGCCTTGGCCGCGTAATAGCCGGCGAACTGGAACTGGTGAAACCACTTCAGCTGGAGGGTGACCTTCTCGAGCGCCCTGGCCTGGCCCGGCAAGGCCATCAGCAGCAGGCTTGCCAGACAAGCCCGCAGGATCGGGTGCGCAAGGGTCATCACGTCCGGATCGACTCCACGTTGGCGTTGGCCAGTCGTCCCCAACGCATGCTGCCATTCACGCCCGCATCGCCGTCCGGCACATCCATCGGGGGTGGCCCAACGCGCGCAGCCGGCCCGCGACCGGGAAGCGTTCACCCTGCCCACCCGCATGCCGGCAGCCGCGCGTCATCGTGGCCCCCGCTCCATCTGATGGCGGCGATGGGCGGGCACGGACGGGCCTTGCTGCGAAGCAACATATTACACAATTTTGCATTGCGCCGCATGGGTCTGACGGCGGATCACCGCCTCGACCCCGGCAGTCCATCGGCCACCCGGCTGCGACGCAGCCGGCGGGACCTACGCGATCCAGTGCTGGGCACGCATCCACGATGCGATGCGGACCGCGCGTTCCGTCTGGCCTCCGAGCGCGGCCGTCATCGCCGCCTCAGCACCCCCCGCCTCCGGCCGCCCCCGTGCCGCCCGCAGGAGCGGCGCCAGTGCCAGCCCATCCAGGTGCCAGACGCCGAGCGGCTGCTCGGGCGTCACGACCACTTCGTGCTCGACGATACGGTCGTGCTCGACCACCGGCCGCTTCACGATGTGCACCTGGTCGGGCGTAACCGCTCCATGGGCCGGCGCCGCGTCGGGCCAGCGCCGTCGAGGGGCCCAGAAGGGTTCCTCGGCCCAGCGTGACTCCTGGGCGTAGAAGTCGCGTCCGATGCGCGCGAAGCGATGGAACAGGCCGCCCACCCGCTCCTGATGGAACTGCCGCGCCAGTTCGGCCCGGGCCGGATCGTGGAGGAGCGTGGCGATCACTGCCGGCGCCTGCAGCGCCGAGGACAGGGCCTGGAAGATGCCGTTGCCGGAGAGCGGATCCACGGCCATCGCGGCGTCGCCGACGCGCAGCATGCCCTCGCCCGCCACCACCTCGCTGAGGATGGGCGTGCTGGCCCGGGCGTAGGGACTGCCGACGGGCCGGGCGCCGGCGACGAACGCTGGTGCGATCTCGAGGGCCTCGAAGCGGGACCGGCAGAAGGCCCCCAGCGCCTTCCTGGGTGGCAGCTGCGCGTTCGCCGCGTCGAGCGTCAGTTGCAGGAAGCGGCGCCCGTCCGGCAGCCGCCCCATCCAGGCCCAGCCGTCGGCGCAGCTCTGGACGGCCGACTGGGCCTCGCCGGCCGGCCCCTGCCAGGTCTGCAGGATCGACACGGTCTCGGCGCCGCGCAGCCGCGGCAGGCCCTGGGCCGGCGCCGCCCGGCCCCGCGCCTCGACGACGAAATCCGCCGCCAGCGCCCGCGCCCCGCCGTCCCGTTCGACCGTCAGGCGAAACCCTGGCCCCGCCCGCCCGAGCGCCAGTACCCGACCCCGCCACACCTCGACCCCCTGCTGCTCGAGATCGTCCAGCAGCGCCAGGTCGAAGCGCTGGCGATCGATCAGCCGCTCGGTATTGGCCTCCGAGCGCACCCCATTCCACAGCACGCGGCGCGGCGAATCCGGCTCCAGGACCTGAAGGGCACGCGCGAAGCCGGCACTGCGCAGGCCCTCCACCACCCGACCGGAGACCCCCTCGACCGCGGCGAAGCGGCGGGGCGAAGCGATCACCAGCGGCGACTCGCCCTGGCGCGCCAGGCCGAGCGCCACGGCGGCGCCGGCCGGACCCCCCCCGAGAATCACGATTCTTGCCATCTCGCCCTTACCCCCTGCGCCGCTCGGCGCCGTGATAACGCGCCACGCCATCCAGCCAGCGCCGCAGCGCCGCGGGCGTGCGCGCGCCGCCCCCGGCCAGATAGCGCGCGACATGGCCGCTCATGTGGGCACAGCCCATGCTGGCGCCGCTCCCCGCCAGCGACCCGTCCGGTGGCCGGACGTGGCCGCCGTAATCCGCGGTCGCCCCTGCGAGCGCGGCAATCTCCCCCGGGCCACATCGGGCGTCGCCGGTCATGCGCAGCACCCCCGGAAAAGCCGCCGGGAACACCGCGTCACCCTGCGCAGCGGCTGCGGCGCACACGATGACGCCTGCCTCGATCGCGCGCCGGCAGGCCCCGGCCAGCACCTCGCGGGGTGCCCGCAGGCCGAGGCTCAGGTTGATCAGCGCCACCTCCTGCGCCACCAGCCAGTCGATGGCGACGGCCACCTGCTCCGGCGTGGTCGCGGGCCGCTCGCGGAACACCTGGGCCACGCAGAACTCGGCCTGCGGGCTGGCCGCGGCGATGATCGCCAGTACGCGGCTGCCGTGCCCCAGCTGGTCCGGCACGGCCGGCACCTGCCGGAGCGTGCCGCCCTCGACGGCGAAGGCCGCGCTGGCACGCACCGGGGCGGCGCCGGGCGGACAGCCGCTGTCCACGATGCCGATGCGGACCGGCGTCTGTGTCATGCCGCCACCTGCGGCGCCGCCGACCGGACCGTCACCCTGCCGCCGGCCAGGCTGAGGAAGCGCTCGCAGCCGGCCAGGGTCGCCGGCCGGTGACTGATCAGCAGGCGGGTGCGGTCCGCGAAGAGCGCGTCGACGGCCGCGATGACCTGCGCTTCCGTCGCCTCATCCACGGCCGAGGTGGCTTCGTCGAGCACCAGAATGCAGGGTGACTGCAGCAGGGCGCGGGCAATCGCGATACGCTGCCGCTGGCCGCCCGAGAGCTGCTGTCCGCGCTCGCCGAGGGGCGTGTCGAGGCCCGCCGGCAGCGCGGCCACCAGGTCGTCGAGGCGGGCACGCGTGCAGGCCTCGCGGACCGCCGCATCGCTGGCGCCCGGCATCGCGTAGCGGATGTTGTCGGCCAGGGTGCCGCGAAACAGCACGATGTCCTGGCTGACCACCGCGACCACCCGGCGCAGGTCGCCAAGCGGCAAGGTCCGGATATCCACGCCGTCGAGCCGGATCTCCCCGCGCTGGGGCTCGAAGTGCCGCAGCAGCAGATCGATCAGGGTCGATTTGCCGACGCCCGAGGCCCCGCTCAGGGCCACCTTGCTGCCCGCCGGCAGCCGCAGATCGAGGCCGTCGAGCACCGTCTCCGCGCGCCCCGCGTGTCGGAACGCCACGTCGTGAAAGGTGATCTCTCCGCGCAGCGGACGCGGCAGCGGCGCGGTGCCGGCATCGACCACCTCGGCCGGCGCTTCGCGCAGCTCGCTGACCCGCTGCAGGCTGACGCTCATGCGCTGGATCGCCACGTAGAGCCCGAGCAGGCTATTGACCGGGCCGGTGGCCATGCCCAGGTAGGTCGAGAAGGCAATCAGCGCCCCGAGCTGCCACTGCCCCCCGATGACCCACCAGCCACCGATCAGGAAGGCCACGGCGCGGGTCAGCGAGGTCAGCGTGCCGGGAATCGCCTGACTGAAGAATTCGGTGCGCTGGAGGTGCAGCAGGTCGTCCAGGTAGCGCGATCCGAGGGCGTCCAGCCGCGCGCGCTCGCGCGCCTCCTGTCCCGAGGCCTGGATGAACTTCATGGCCGGCAGGGTCTCGACGAAGAAACTCGACAGGTCGGCGCTGCGCTCGCGCACCGTGCGCACGCGCCCTTCGACCTTGCGTCGCATCCACCGCAGCCAGGCCGTCTCGAGCGGAATCAGCAGCAGAACCAGCAGCGACAGCTGCCACGACAGGCTCACCATCAGGGCGATGGCGCCGACCAGGCCGATCACGCTGCTGAGGGCCGCGAACAGGCTGTCGACGGCGAAGCGCTGGATCTCCGCCACATCGCCGTCGATGCGCGCCAGCAGGTCGCCCATGCGCTGGCCGCCGAAATAGGCCGGGGACAGGGTCTGCAGGTGGGCGTACAGGTCGCTGCGCAAGGCGAACAGGATGGTCCCGGAAAGGCGCGTATGGCGCTGGCGGTTGTAGCCGGCGAGCGCCGTGCCAGCGATGCCGACACCGATCATCCCCACCGCCACGACCACCAGCATGGGGTAGTCGCGTGCGAGCAGCCCGTCGTCGATCAGCATCTTGGTCAGCCAGGGCTGCAGCAGCACCAGCGCCGAGGCCAGCAGCGACAGCCCCATCAGACCCCCGATGGCGCGCCGCTGCGGGCGTACGAAGCCGTACAGCCAGCCGAATCCCCTGCGCAGTGCCTCCGGACGATCCGAGTGGACCAGGCCGGCGAGCCTGTCGAATGTCAGCACGACCGCAGCTCCGGTGCGATGCCAGGCGCACTGCGACGCGGGACGTGCCCGTGCCCTGCCCCGCCGGGCGCAGGCAGGGCGTCGGCCGCCTGGCAGCTATTGCAACCCTTTCGGCATGATTTGTTCGCTGCGCTTGCTAAGCTGGAAAGAAAAGCCTGGGCACCGACCCGGCAGCGGCCACCGCTCGGCGCCGCGCGCGCAACCGCCCCGGACAGCGCGCTGCCCCGGACGGCGATACCGATAGCTTCCATGACCCTGGAGAGACTGGCAGACATGTTCGAGATCGCACATCCCCTGTTCCTGCCGTGCGGGAGCCGGCCATGAATTCCCCGGCCGCAACCGCCACCGAGCCTTCGAACCCGTTCCGCAGCGTCAGCACCCACGACGTGGACGAACATGCGGCCTGCCTCAGCAACTGGAACCAGACCTACGATCAGCTCGGCACGGGCAGCTTCGTCGGCGCCTTCGAGGAGTGCCGCCTCAAGCGCGTTCACGTCTTCCGGGAATCCCTCAACCGCTCGGTCCACCAGACCGGGCAGTCGTGTGCCGGAACGCGCACCTTCGCCATCCCGGTCAGCATCAGTGGCAGCGGATGGCTGGCCGGCGAGCGATTCGACCTCGACTCGGTGATCAACCTGGGACCGAGCGACGCGTTCGACTTCCGCACCCCGGCCGAGGTGGACTACGTGGCCTGTTCCGCCGATGCGGAGGCGCTCGGCGAGTACGCCCTGCTGGTGGAACACCGGGACCTGGCGGCCGAGCTGCGGGGACGGGCCCATGTGCGGGCCAGGCCCGCCCAGGCGCAAGCCCTGCGCACGCTGATCGGTACCGTATTGAGCCTGCGCGCGACCCCCGACGTGCTGCGCCACAGCCAGATCACCAACGGCATCGAGCAGGGCATCCTGGCGGCCCTCTTCGAGGCCGTCAGCCCACTGGCCGAGCCGCCCCAGGCACCGCCCTCGTTCAACACCCGCCAGCTGGTCGTGGAGCGGGCCCGCAGCTATCTCTTCAGCCACATCGACGAGCCCGTCACGGTCGCCGACCTGTGCATCCGCCTGCGGGTGTCGCGGCGCACGCTGCAATACAGCTTTCAGGACGTCTTCGGGCTCACCCCGGTGCAGTTCCTCCGCGCCATGCGCCTGAACTCCGTCCGCCGGGAGCTGAAGCGCGCCGACGCGGCCGTCACCACGGTCGGCGACGTGGCCGCCCGCTGGGGCTTCTTCCACCTCTCCCACTTCGCCACCGACTACGCGCGGATGTTCGGCGAGCTGCCCTCGGCCACCCTCAAGAAGCTGCATTAGGGCGTGTCCGCGGTCGCCCAGGCGACCGCGGCCCGGCGGCGCCGGCGGCAGGACCCCAGCGCCACGCGTGCGCATCGCGCGGCGACAGGGCGCGGCGACGGACCTGTTGCCCGCCAGCCGCTGCATCCTGTACCCGCCACCTCTGTCCGACATGCCGTCCTCCGGGCTTCGCCTGTCCTGCCGCCGGCCGCGATGACCTTCCGGGCCACCGGCTGAGATCGATGCTAGGGGAAGCGCGGCGGCGGGGTTAGCCGAAACCGGCAATCCGTGGAGGCACCCCGCCATGCCCCTGCCCCGCCGCGCATCGGCCGAACCGCCCGTTTCCGGGCCGTGGCGCCACCGGGCGCCCCGCCCCGTCCCGCACCGGACCGACGCCCGCCAGCGCTTGCCGATCTCGGATACCGCCCCTCGCCGGTCCTGACCCACCATGCGCCCGCCGGTCGCCGCCCCCAAGTGTCGCGGCGCCCCCGGTCCGTGCGAGTTCGCCAACCCCGGCCCCGCGAGGCCCGTCAGCGAGTTTGCAGCGCATCCAACCATCGAATGAGAGAGAGACATGAACAAGGCAGTCGGCACCATCGACATCAGTGCGGCCAGCAGGGCATTTCTGGAGCGCGCCCGGCGTATGCCGATCGGCGGCACCTGGGTCGAGGCCCTGGACGGCCAGACCCTGGACGTCACTGACCCCGCCACGGGCGAGCGCTTCGCCCGCGTCCCGGCCGGCGACGCCGGCGACATCGATCGCGCCGTCGCTGCGGCACGGACAGCCTTCGAATCCGGCGACTGGCCGCGCATGCGGCCGGTGGATCGCGAGCGCCTGCTGCTGCGCCTGGCCGATCTCGTCGAGGGCCATGCCGATGAACTCGCCGAACTCGAGGCCCTCGACAACGGCAAGCCCGTCACCGTCGCCCGCCACGTGGACCTGGCGCTGGTGGTGGATTTCCTGCGCTACATGGCGGGCTGGGCCACCAAGATCGACGGCACGACCCAGGAGCTGTCGATGCCCCTGGTGCGCGAGCGCGAGTTCTTCGGCTTCACCCGGCGCGAGGCGGTCGGCGTGGTGGGCGCGATCATCCCCTGGAACTTCCCGCTGCTGATGGTGGCCTGGAAGGTCGCCCCGGCCCTTGCCACCGGCTGCACCGTGGTGCTCAAACCGGCCGAGGAGACGCCGCTTACCGCACTCCGGTTCGCCGAGCTGCTGGCCGATGCGGGCTATCCGGCCGGGGTGCTGAACGTGGTCACCGGGCACGGCCATACGGCCGGCGCGGCCCTGGCGTCCCACCCCGGCGTGGACAAGATCGCGTTCACCGGCTCCACCGAGATCGGCAAGCGGGTCGGCAAGGCTGCCCTCGACAACATGAGCCGGGTGTCGCTCGAGCTCGGGGGCAAGAGCCCGGTCATCGTCCTCGATGACGCCGACCCGGCCGTCGCCGCGGCGGGTGCAGCCCAGGCCATCTTCTTCAACCAGGGACAGATCTGCTGCGCCGGTTCGCGCCTCTACGTGCACAAGCGGATCTTCGAGCCCGTGGTGGCGCACCTGAGCGGCATCGCCAGCGCCATGACCCTCGGACCGGGGCTCGACCCCGCCACCCAGATGGGTCCGCTGGTCTCGCGCACCCAGCGCGATCGCGTCAGCGGCTATATCGAGGCCGGCCTCGCGCAAGGCGCGCGGGCGGCGTCCGGCGGCGAACCTGTGGCGGGTCCGGGCTACTTCGTGCGCCCCACGGTCTTCACCGACGCCCGCGACGACATGTCCATCGTCCGCGAAGAGATCTTCGGCCCGGTGGTGGTGGCCATGCCCTACGACGACATCGACGAGGTCGCCCGCCGCGCCAACGACAGCCCCTACGGCCTGGCGGCCTCGGTCTGGTCCAACGACCTCAGCCGCGTGCATCGCCTGATCCCGAGGCTGCGGGCCGGCACGGTCTGGGTCAATTGCCACAACCTCCTCGACAGCGCCATGCCCTTCGGCGGATTCAAGCAGTCCGGCTTCGGCCGCGAGATGGGCCGCGCGGTCATCGACCTCTACACCGAATCCAAGTCGGTGATCATGGCCCTGTAGGCGCTGGCCGGATTTGCGCGGTGCCGCGCGGCCGTGGACCAACGCCATCGGCCAGGAAGCTGCCGTACCTCAGCGGGTTCGGCAGCTTTTTCCAGTCCACCGGGTCGATGCGCCGCGCCAGACAGAGCAATTCAATTTGGCAGTTTTTGCAACCATGTCGGCGCCAATTGCAGCGCCACCCCGCCTAGGATGCAGGCCATCGGGAATGCGGCACACGCCGAGCCCATGACGACCACAGGAACGAGGAGACCTCACCCATGAACCTGCCCAGCCTGGACTTCGGCCTCGGCGAGACCATCGAGATGCTGCGCGACACCGTGC